>CAYZQZ010000411.1:0-4023 GCA_964480235.1 uncultured Reyranella sp.
TCGGCACGCCGTTGCGGATGCGCACGCCGGCGGCGAGTCGAATGGCGCGCAGCACCGTGTCGATATGGTCGGTGCCGTTGCGCGGCATCGTGGAGAAGTCGAAGCCTTCCAGGATACGAAGCGTCAGCAGATACTGGAACGCCTCGCACGGCGGCGGCGGCACATGTACCGTACGGCCGCGGTAGTCGGCCGACACGGGATCCTGCCATTCGGTCCGCGCTTCGCGCATGTCGTCGAGCGTCAGCACGCCGCCCAATTCCTGCAGCCGGTCGATCAGCTTCTGGCCGAGCGCGCCGCCATAGAGAAGACCGGGGCCTTCCGCGGCGATCGCCTCGAGGGTCCTGGCGAGATTGGCCTGCTTCAGCACGGCGCCCAGGCGGGGTGAGCCGCCGCTTATGTTCTCGAGATAGTTCCTGCTCCACTCCGGATAGAGCGCGCTGTGGCCCCGAAGCTGGCCGGTGACGCCGCTGATCTCCTCGACGTTGAACTCGATCAGCGAGAAGCCGTCGCGTGCCAGCTTGATCGCGGGCGCGAACAGCTCCGGCAGCTTCTTGGTGCCGTAGTCTTCCACCAGCCGGCACCAGCCGGCGAGATTGCCTGGCGCGCCGACCGACAGCGGCCCGCGCGCGAGCTGCTCGCGCTGCTTCAGCCGCTCCAGCGGAAAGCGGCGCGGGATCGCGCCCATGAAGGAGAGCGAGCGCACCCGCCGTTCGCTGGCGACGTAGCAGGTGGCGAGTCCCTGGCCGGCGAGGCCCGACATGTAGGGCTCGACGACGTTCAGCGCGGCGGCTGTGGCCGCCGCCGCGTCGAAGGCGTTGCCGCCGTTGCCCAGGATGCGCGCACCGGCCGCGGCCGCCAGCGGATGGGCCGCCGCCACCATTCCGTGGCGCGACGTGACGGTCGGACGCTTTCCATGCTGCAACATCGGAACTCCCCAAAACGCGCGCGGATCATGACGCCTTTGCGTCGGCTGCGCTACAGTGGGCCCATGCGCAGATTGGAATTCGGCTGGTTCCTGCCGACCGCCGGCGACACCACGGCCTACGGGGTCGCCGACGCCCTCGTCCCGCCTTCGCTTCCGCTGTTCGACAAGGTCGTCGAGGCCGCGGAAGCGGCAGGCTTCGAATACATGCTGGTGCCGGTGCAGACCGCCTGCTGGGAGGCGTGGATCTCCTCGGCGATGATGGTGGCGCGCTCGAAGTCGATCCGCATGCTGGTCGCGGCGCGGCCCTCCTATATCAACCCGGTGCTGCTGGCCAAGATGATCGCGGCCTTCGACCAGCTCTCCGGCGGCCGCATCTGCATCAACCTGATCGCGGGACAGAGCGAGGCGGAAAACGCCTCCGAGGGCATCAAGTGGGGCAAGGAAGAGCGCTACGAGATCATGGATGAGGAGGTCTCGATCCTGAAGGCGCTGTGGACGCAGAACAGGGTCGACTACGACGGCAAGTTCTACCAGCTCAAGGGCGCGCAGATCCGGCCGCATCCGCTGCAGAAGCCCCACCCGAGATTCTATCTCGGCGGCGGCAGCCAGCAGGCCTGGGAGATCTCAGCCAAGCACTCCGACGTGCATCTGTTCTGGGGCGACACCTACGACCGTATCCGGGACAACATGAAGACGATCCGCGGCATGGCGGCCCGCCACGGCCGCGAGAACGACATCGGCTTCGGCATGCGGTTGCAGATCGTCTGCCGCGAGACCGAAAAGGAAGCCTGGGACTTTGCCAACGAGCTGGTCGGTCACGCGACGGAGTCGCAGAAGCAGTTCGTGAAGGAGCGCTTTGCCACGTCGGAAGCCAACCGTCGCGTGCGCGAACTCGCCGCCATGGGCAAGGTGATCGAGCGCAACCTTTGGACCGGCATCACCGAGGTGCGGCCGGGCGCCGGCATCGCCATCGTCGGCACGCCCGAGCAGTGCGCGGCCACCCTGCAGGACTTCATCGATCTCGGCTGCCACTCCTTCTGCCTCTCGGGCTACCTGCACGACGAGGAGGCCCAGCGTTTCGGCAAGTGGGTGATGCCGATCCTGCGCGAACGCAATCGCGAGCGGATGCTGGCGGTTTGAGGCGACTCCTCAGCGCCTTTCGTCCCACAGGAAGCGGTCCGCCTTGGTTGCCGAGTGGTGCGCATGTCCGTTGTAGAACTGCCATTCGGTGAAGTCGCGGGCGGGCACGATGATCCCGTCCCAGAACGAGCGCCGCATGACGACGCTCTGGCTTGCCAGCGTCCAGTTCTCGACCATCTGATTATAGGGTTCCCTAGCAAACGGTGTGTTGCGCACGTCGATGAGACCCGGCCGCGAAGCCATGGTTTCCTGGAACACGTTCACACTGCGCCGCCAGAGTTCCGAAAGCTGAACGTCAGCTGGCAGCGCCGCGAGGAATGCGGCGAACCCGAAGAGCATGAGGCGCCGCCCGTTGGCTGATTGCGACAGCACCGCGAGCGCCCGCGGTGCCCATCCGGGACGAGCTGCATAGAGCCAGATGGTGATGATGATTGCCGCCATGACGAAGCCGGCGACGATGCGCGAATGATAGTGCGACCGGGCCAGTGGCCGTCCCGTTCCGTCCGCCGTCAGCCACATCAGAGGACACAGCGCCAGCAGGATCAGCAGAAAGCCGGCTCCCAGATAGAGTGCGCGCCCCCTGAGTAGTCCGGGCACCGCCAGTCCTGCGATGGCCACCACCATGATGGCGGCGAGCGGCAGCACGAATTGCACATTGGTCCAGAACAGTCGCATGCCGGTCACGGTCTCGACGAGCTGACCCTGGGGCTGTTCCCCGATCAGCGACAGCAATGACAGCAGCGACTGGGTCGCCGCAGCAAAAAATAACAGGGCGGCGCCAAGATAGAGTTCGTAACCGAGATGAAGTCCGCCTTCTGTTCCGCGTCCGGAGAAGGCCTTGAGGCGCCAGCACAGCACCGCACTCGCGAGCAGACCGAATGCCAGCATTGTGTCGTAGGAGCGCATCAAAATCAGTGCCGTCACCGCAAGCAGCGCGCCGTCCAGGACCGTGGGACGCCGAGCGGTCGCGGCCACGAGGGCGACGGACAGCATTGCCGGCATGACGGTGTTGTATTCGCCCATGGCAAAGAAGCTGGTGGGTACATAGACGGTGGCGATCGCCAGCAGGACGGCGCCAAGCAATGCCGGGTCCTGCCGGGCCTTGTGCAGGCAGAGGTGATAGTAGGCCGTCGGAACGCAAAACAGCCCGGCGGACAAGAGGCGGCCCAGCAGGTGCGTGTCGGTGACTCCGAGCAGTATCGCCGTTGCTGCCGGAGTCTGGGTCACCGCCATCAACGTCTCGCGGCTTTCGTAGAACAAGGCGTAGCCGCCATGAAACATCATGAACAGCAGGGCGTGGCTGCCATCGATGAAAAGGCCACGCGACAACCACACATTCCATGCCGCCAACGCCCAGATTAGCACCACCGCCACTCGATAGACGGTTATCGTGCTCGGACGCTTCATGGCGGCACTATATGCCAGCTTTATGCCGCCGCGCGAAGCGGTGGTTGAGCGCACCGCCCCGGCCTATAAATAAGTCATGCAGCTCGCCTCCCGCGCCTACGAAGCCGCCGACATCGGCGCCGTCCAGGAGCTCTATCATTCCAACGGCTGGACCGACGGTCTGCCGATCGTGCCGCCGACCGAAGAAGCGGTCCGCGCCTGTCTCGACTGGGCGATGATGCCGCCCGACCAGCTGATCGGCGTCGAGCCGGTCAGGGGCCTCGCCGTCACCGCCGAGAAGCTCGCCATCAATGCCGTGATGGCGGGCTGCCTGCCGATGCATTTCCCGGTCGTGCTGACCGCCTGGACCGCCATGATGCAGGAGCCGTTCCTGATTCACGGCGCCACCGCGAGTACCGGAGGCTGCGCGGTGCTGGTGGTGCTGAACGGTCCGATCCGTCTCGAGATCGGCGCCTCCGGCAGTTTCAATGCGCTGGGCAACAGCGACCGCGCCACGGCGGTGATCGGCCGCGCCGTCCGCCTCTGCCTGATCAATCTGATGGACGTGCGCC
>CAYZQZ010000412.1:0-4014 GCA_964480235.1 uncultured Reyranella sp.
GTCGCCGAAGGCGTCGATCATCCAGGCGGCCATGTTGTGAATGGAGATGTAGGCCGCCGTGCTCGGGCAGGCCGCCGCCAGTTCCTCCATGATCAGTGCGGCGTCGAAGCGCGACAGGCCGCTGCCGCCGACGTCGTCCTTCACATAGATGCCGCCGAAGCCAAGGGCCGCTGCCTCGCGCAATTCGTCGACCGGAAAGATCTTTTCGGCATCCCACTTCGCGGCCTGCGGAAGCATTCGCCCGGTCGCGAACTGACGCGCCGTATCGCGGAAGGCCTGCTGCTCTTCGTTCAGTGAAAAATGCATAGGCGGCGGATCATACTGAGGGGTCCCCTTGGGTCAACCTCGTGGGCTAATATGTGTCCATGTACTGGCGCGACATGTCCGAGACCGAATACGCGACCCTGCCCGAGGCACGGCTTGCGGGTGCCCTGCGCTGGATGGTGATCGCGGCCGCGATCGTGGCCATCGTGCCGACCGCCGGAGTCGCATTCGCCTTCGTCGTCCTGTCGACGGGAGGCGGCCACGCCAACCCCTTCAACTTGCTGAGCTGGCTCGACGGTCCTATCCGCCTGGGCAAGGTCTACATGTTCCCCGTGGTGTTCTTCGTGGCGTGGGCCTGGGTGTTCCTCATCATGACAGTGGCGCGTATCAGCGCGACGCCGATCGTCGCCAGCGTCGGACTGGTTGCCTGGGTGGTCCTGCGTGCCCTGGTGAGCTGGATCGGCCAAGCGCCGACGATCGCGGCGGCCGAGCAGACCTCGATCCTCGATGCTCTGGTACTGACTTGGCCCTACGCCACCTCCATCGTCGCCGAAATCACGATGGTTGCCGGCTTCTGCGGCTATATGGCCACCGGCGTCCGCCCCAACGCCTATTATCGCGGTCGCCTTCCCGTCTCCTGAGCGGCTATAAACGCGGCCCATGGCACAGCGCTTTTCGGCCCTCGGCCGTTACCCAACTACCCGCCTGCGGCGCAACCGCCGCGAAGACTGGTCACGCCGGCTTGTCGCCGAACACAAGCTGTCGGTCGATGACCTGATCTGGCCAGTCTTCGTTCAAGAAGGGAGGAACGAGCGTACGCCGGTGGCCTCGATGCCGGGCGTCGACCGCCTTTCGGTCGATCTGTTCGTCGACGCGGTCAAGCAAGCGCGCGACCTCGGTATTCCCGCCGTCGCAATCTTTCCCGAGACCGACCCCAAGTCCAAGACCCCCGACGCGCGCGAGGCCTACAATCCCGAGAACCTCGTCTGCCGTGCCATTCGCGCGGTGAAGAAGGAGGTCAGCGACATCGGCATTCTGTGCGACGTGGCGCTCGACCCCTTCAACAGCGACGGCCATGACGGCATCGTGCGTGCCGGCCAGATCCTGAACGACGAATCGGTCGAGGCGCTGGTCAAGCAGGCGATCGTGCAGACCGAGGCCGGCGCCGACATCCAGGCGCCGTCCGATATGATGGACGGCCGCATCGGCGCGATCCGCAAGGCGCTCGACGCCAAGGGCTACCACCACGAACAGATCATGTCGTACGCGGCCAAGTACGCCTCATCGTTTTACAACCCGTTCCGTGATGCCATCGGCAGCTCCGGCGCCCTGAAGGGCGACAAGAAGACCTACCAGATGGACTACGCCAACTCCGACGAGGCCCTGCGCGAAGTGGGATTCGACATCGAGGAAGGCGCCGACATGGTGATGGTCAAGCCCGGCCTGCCCTATCTCGACATCGTCCGCCGCGTGAAGGACGCGTTCGGCGTGCCGACCTACGCCTATCAGGTGAGTGGCGAGTACGCGATGCTGAAGGGTGCCGCCGACCGCGGCTGGCTCGACTGGAACAAGGTGCTGATCGAGACTCTGACCGGCTTCAAGCGCGCGGGCTGCGACGGCATTCTGACCTACGGCGCGGTCGACGCGGCAAAGCTGCTCAAAGCCAAGTAGCTGGATCGAACGGCCGGGCAATGATCGAACGTCCGTCGGCACGGCTGATCCTGCTCGATCCCCGGGATCGCCTCTTTCTGTTCAACGTCCACGATCCTGCCGTCTACGATCCGGCCAATCCGCATTTCGACCCTTTCTGGGTGATGATCGGCGGTATGGTCGACCCCGGCGAGGATTTCGCCGAAGCCGCCATCCGCGAAGCGCTTGAGGAAACCGGCCTGACGATCCGCGGCGAGGCGCGCTGGGTATGGTCGCGCGAACGTCACATGAAATGGCGCGGGAACGATCGCCTGCACAAGGAGCGGTTCTTCCTGGCGCGCACCGACCGCACCGACGTCGACACATCGGGCCTCGACGAGAAGGAACGCAGTTGGACGCTCGGCCATCGCTGGTGGACGGTCGACGAGATCGCCGCCTCCGCCGAGCGCTTCGAGCCGATCGACCTCGGAGCTCGCCTCAGGGCTCTGCTGCACGACGGCCCGCCCGAGCGGCCGATCATTCTGTCCTAGCCTGCGAGAAAGCGCGCAACGGCGCGATCCGTCCAGGGCACGTCGCTGTCGGCGCCGTGGAAGCCGACATGGCCGCCGCGCTCGTGCAACAGCGGCTTGAGCGCCAGGTTCTTCCACCAGCCGTACCGCGCATAGAGTTCGCCTGGAATCCACGGATCATCGCGGCTCGCGATGATCAGCGTCGGCACGCGGATGCCGGGCATGAAGCGCAGCGGCTTGCAGCGTTCGTAGTAGTCTTCCGCGCCACCGAAGCGGTGCCGTGGCGCGATGAAGACCTCGTCGTAGTCCCAGATCGTCATCGCATCGAGGATCGCCGAGCGTTCCTCGCGTGTCAGCGCCGCGCCTTCGGCCGTGGCTTCGCGCTTCATCTGCCGCAACAGGTAGAAGTGATAGACCGAATTGCGGGGCCGCAGCATGTTGCTGCACACTGCCGACAGATCGATCGGCGCCGAAATGCTGACCGCGGCAACCAGAGGAGCTGTCGCCCCCTCCTCACCGAGATATTTCAACAGCATTGCCCCGCCCAGCGAGTAGCCGACCGCGGCCACACCGGACTTTTTGAGTTCTGCAGGGATTAGCCGCAGCGCGGCGCGAAAATCCTGACTGCGGCCGGCATAGTACTGGCCGCCGCAGGTGGCGCGCGAAGGCCCGGCACCGCGCAGATTGAGCCGCAGAACGTGAAAGCCCTGATCCAGCAGCAACCGGGCCTGGCTCAGCATGTAGTGACTGTCCTCGCTGCCGGTCAGGCCATGAACGAGAACGACCAGAGGCCGCCGCGGCACGGGCTTCTCCGGCCGATCGAGCGACGCCAGCAACGTGTCGCCATCCTCCAGCTTGAGCGACAGCCGTTCGCTGCGATGCGGCGCAAGGCGCGGTGGCCGCCGGAAGCGATTGGTCAGGGTCTGCAGGTCGCCGCTCCACCAGGGAAAGCGCGGCTCGAACGGAGGCATACCGAGGGAATCGATGGACGGCGGCATGGTCTGCACTTATTGACGGCCTCCATCGCAATGGCAACGCCAAGTCCCTCTTCGGCCAGCCCTGCTCTCGGCGTTTTCTACGCGGTCGCAGCGGCGGGCTTCTTCAGCACCGCCGGCGTCATCGTCCGCCGCATCGATCTGCCGGCCTGGGACGTTTCCTTCTGGCGCTCGATTCTGCTGATTGCCGCCATCGCGCCTCTGCTGGTCTGGCAACACCGCGCCATGTGGCGGGACGTCCGCAATGCGGGCCCTACTTTGATCTATAGTGCGCTGGCGCTGTCGGGCAGTTTCGTCTCCTTCATTCTTGCCCTCGGCCTAGCCCCCGTCGCCAACGTGCTGATCGTGTTCGGTGCGACGCCTTTCATCACCGCCCTCCTGGCGCGGGTTACCCTAGGGGAGCCGCTGCATCGCCATACGTTCTTCGCCATGGCTGGCGCCGTCTTAGGGCTTGGCCTCTCCGTCTCCGGCTCGCTGCAGGCTGGGGCGGTGGCCGGCATGGCCGTGGCCTTCATCGTCGTGCTGTGCATGAGCGCAAACTACGTGATCGTGCGTCATCGCCGCGACGTCGGCATGACCCCGGCCCTGGCCCTGGC
>CAYZQZ010000413.1:0-3962 GCA_964480235.1 uncultured Reyranella sp.
ATTTCGGCGGCGACTGCTTCGCGGCGATCGGCCAGAAGGACATCCTGGTCCATCACCCCTACGAGAGCTTCGACGTCGTGGTGCAGTTCCTGCGCCAGGCGGCGCGCGACCCCGCCGTGGTGGCGATCAAGCAGACGCTCTATCGCACGTCGGCCGACTCGCCGATCGTCAAGGAGTTGATCGCAGCCGCCGAAGCCGGCAAGACCGTGACGGCACTGGTGGAACTCAAGGCTCGCTTCGACGAGGAGGCGAACATCCGCTGGGCGCGCGATCTCGAGCGAGCCGGCGTGCAGGTCGTCTATGGCTTCATAGACCTCAAGACACACGCCAAGGTTTCGATGGTGGTGCGGCGCGAGGCACAGTCGATTCGCACCTACGCGCATTTCGGCACCGGGAACTACCATCCGATCACGGCACGCATCTACACCGACCTGTCGTTCTTCACTTGCGATCCGGCGATGTGCCGGGACGCCTCGCGCCTGTTCAATTTCATGACCGGTTACGCGCGCCCCGAGAAAATGGAGAAGATCTCCTTCGCCCCGGTGACGTTGCGTCCGAACATCTACGCGCTGATCGACGCCGAGATCGCCAATGCGCGCGCCGGCAAGCCCGCGGCGATCTGGGCCAAGCTCAACTCGCTGGTCGATTCCGGCATGATCGATCGCCTGTATGCCGCCTCGAAGGCGGGCGTGCATGTCGATCTGGTGATTAGGGGCATCTGCTGCCTCCGGCCCGGCGTACCCGGGCTCAGCGAGAATATTCGCGTCAAAAGCATGATCGGCCGCTTCCTGGAGCACGCCCGCATCGTCTGCTTCGCCAACGGAAAGCCGCTACCCTCGGCCGAGGCCAAGGTTTTCATTTCGTCGGCGGACTGGATGCCGCGCAATCTCGACCGGCGTGTCGAACTGTTCTGTCCGGTCGAGAATTCGACCGTGCACGAGCAGGTTCTGGACCAGATCATGGTCGCCAATCTGAAAGACGACGGCCAGAGCTGGAGCATGTCGCCGGACGGCCTCTACCGGCGGCTCAAGCCGGGCAAGGAGCCCTTCATTGCCCATCACTATTTCATGACCAACCCGTCACTGTCGGGGCGTGGCAGCGCGCTGAAGCTGAGCGGCGCTGTGCCGCGGCTGGTCCTGAGTTCCTGACTCCCGGACCTGCGCCAACCCGCGCGGGGATAGGGTGGTAATTGACGCTGCATTCCCATCCGCTTTCGGCTAGAGGGAGCGCGCATGGACGGCGAACGTACGGCGGGCGCTAGCGTCGGCTCGAACAACCAGACTCGAGCTGGAGAGAGCGGGCGAGTCGGCATTATCGACGTCGGCTCCAATTCGATTCGCCTTGTGGTTTACGAGCGCGCCAGCCGCGCGCCATTGCCGGTGTTCAACGAGAAGGTGCTGTGCGGCCTGGCGCGCGGCCTCGATGCGACCGGCCGGCTGAATGCGCAGGGGGTCGAGATGGCGCTGGCCAATATCGACCGCTTCCACACGCTCGCCCACAACATGAAAGTGACGTCGCTCGACCTGCTGGCGACGGCTGCAGTGCGCGATGCCGCCGACGGCGCCGACTTCATGCGCCAACTCGAGCAGAGACCGGGCATCAAGGCGCACATCGTGAGCGGCATGGACGAGGCGCAGTTCTCGGGCTTCGGCGTGATGTGCGGCATGCCCGACGCCTCGGGCGTCATGGGCGACCTGGGGGGCGGAAGCCTCGAACTCGTGGCGCTGGGACAGGGCAGGATCGGTTCGTCCAGCACCCTGCCGATCGGCCCGTTGCGCCTGATGTCCTCGGGCAAGAGCGACCCCAAGCGCATCGTGGTCGACGCGATAGACGACGTTAAGTGGCTGCGCGAGGAGACCGGCAAGACCTTCTACGCCGTGGGCGGCGCCTGGCGCTCCTTCGCGCGCCTGCATATGGAACAGGCGGGCTACCCGCTGCACATCATCCACCACTACGACATCCCGGCCGACGAGGCTCGCGCGGTCGCGCGGCTGATCGCGGTGCAGAGCGCGAAGTCGCTGGAAAAGATGCCGGGCGTCTCGCGTCGAAGGGTCGATACGTTGCCGCTCGCCTGCCTGGCGCTCGATCGACTGCTGGCGGCGCTGAAGCCTAAGAACGTCGTATTCTCCGCCTTTGGTCTGCGCGAGGGCTTCTACTATTCGCGACTCTCCGAGCGGGAGCGCGCGCGACATCCGCTGATCGCCTTCGCCGAGGAACAGGGCGCGGGCTGGCGCCGCTTCGACCTGTCGCCACAGGAGATCGACGATTGGTTGACCCCGGTGTTCGCTGGAGAATCCGAATCCGATCGCGTGTTGCGTGCCGCCGCCTGCCACCTGAGCGACATCTCCTGGAACGACCATCCCGACTATCGCGACGAGCAGGCCTATTTCCGGGTGCTGCATCTGCCGGCGCCAGGCATGAGCCACCGCGACAGAGCCGTGCTCGCGATGGCGCTGACCTACCGTTACAAAAGCGATCCCAAATCGGCGTCGATGGAGACCGCGCTGCGGCTGGCCGACGGCAAGGGCCGCAGCTTCGCACGCCGGCTCGGCGCCTGCTTGCGGCTTGCCTACAATCTTTCCGGCGGCGCACCAGGCCTGCTGCCGCGCCTGCAACTGCGCCGCACCGACCGTGAACTGCGGCTGATCGTACCGGCCGACCTCAAGCGTAGTCTGGGCGATATCACTGCCCGGCGATTGGAGTCGGCGGCCGAGGCGTTCGATCTGAAGTCAGTCATCGTCTCGGGCTGAAATCGAATAAACGACCGGAATAGGCGAGCAGGTCGGGTCTGCCTATGGTGGCACGGCCGTGACTACACTCACCGGCTCCTGCTGCGAACCGTGCCGCCATGTGACCATCGTGGCTGGCCTCGATGGCCAACTGGGCGATTCCCGAGAGCTATCGGAGTCTCTCGTGAGCGGTTCGAGACTTGTCTGCGAGCAGTCGCCATCGGGCTCGCCTGGCCGAGGCCATCTGCGGCTTCTCCCGAATTCAGGAACCGTTGACGAATTTTGGAGCGAGTCCAGAAAGCAATGGCCGAACGCGCGAATCATGAGCGCTCCGGGCTGTTTCACGAACGCTTCGCGAGACCAAGTTCTTCTTTGCGTAGCCAACAGGCTCGTTGGAAAATGGGAAAAAGTGCGAATCTGCCGATGGCAGCTACACCAAACACTTCCCACGGGTGCGGGAATCCGGCGGGAATGGGGGAATGCCTCGATCGGCTCCTGTCGCGATCCGGCTCAAACCGGGATCGGCACCTGGATGAGTTTGGGCTGGTCGCCGCTGAGCGCCAGCGCCAGACGGCCTTCGATCAGGGCGAGCGCGTCCTCGCCGAAGACTTCGCGGCGCCAGCCGGTCAGGACGTGCAGGTCGCGCTTGCCGGCGGCCATGCGGTCGAGTTCGTCGGCGTTCGCCACAAGGCGGGCGGCGACACCCGCCTGCTCGGCCTTCAGGCGCAGGAGCGTGCGCAGGAGATCGACCACGGCTCCGGGGGCGCGCAATTGCTCAGGCGCCTTGTCGCGCTGGGGAAGTTCGGCATCGGTGAGCTTACGTGCCCGCTCGATTGCTTCCATGAGCTCGCGCCCCTGCCAGCCTTCGGCGAAGCCGCGGCCGAGACCGCGCGTCATGGCCAGTTCCTCGATGGTCTTGGGGGCGTGGCTGGCGATCTCGAGAAGCTGTTCGTCGCGCAGCAGCCGCTGGCGCGGAATGTCGATTCGCTGGGCTGTGCGCTCGCGCCACGCAGCGACCTCCTTGAGGACGGCCATCAGCCGGGGCGAGGCGCCGCGCGGCTTCAGCCTTCGCCAGGCCTGTTCGGGGTCGGCCCGGTAGGTGCCGGGGTCGTTCAGCACCGCCATTTCCTCGGCGATCCACGGCAGCCGTCCGCTCTTTTCGAGCTGGCGCTGCAGCTTCTCGTAGACCACGCGCAGATGGGTGACGTCGGACAGTGCGTAGGTGATCTGGCG
>CAYZQZ010000414.1:0-3922 GCA_964480235.1 uncultured Reyranella sp.
GCGCCAGGGCCTGAACATGTTCCGCAAGGTCGACGTGCCGGTGCTCGGCATCGTCGAGAACATGAGCTATTTCCTCTGCCCCAAGTGCGGCGAGCGCTCGGAAATCTTCGGCCATGGCGGCGCGCACGAGGAAGCGGACAAGCTCGGCGTGCCGTTCCTCGGCGAGGTGCCGCTGCATCTCGACATCCGCACCACGTCCGACAGCGGCCATCCGATCGTGGTCTCCAAGCCCGACAGCGCGCACGCGCAGGCCTATCGCAACATCGCCGGGCGGGTGTGGAAGCAACTCAGCGCCAACCAGCGCGGCCCGCGCGCCGCACCGCGCATCGTGGTGCGCTAGGGCGCGTTCACACGCGCCGGCAGGCGGTAGCGCCTTCAGAGGCACGAAAGCCCGCACGGTGCAGAAAAGACACGGCTGAAATCAGCGCTTTTTCTTTTTGCGGATCTTCGTGATCGGCTTTCCGATCATGCCGTGCACGCCGATCATCGAGCCGGCGACCAGTTCGAGCGCCAGGAAGCGGCGGTCTTCGACCCAACCGGGGAGCTGGATGTTCAACGCCAGATCTCGTCGGAAGCCGAACTGATTGTAGTATTCGGGGGCGCCGACCAGGATGATGCGGCTGTGACCCAGCATGCGCGACTGCGCCATCGAGTGCCACATCAAGGCCTTGCCGTAGCCCAGCCCGCGCAGTTCAGGCGAGATCGCGAGCGGGCCCAGCAGCACTGCGGGCCACTCGTCGTTTATCAGGATGGGCCAGTTGCGTATCGAGGCGACCAGGCGATTCCTCTGGTCGAGCGCCACAAAGCAAAGCTCCTTCAGCGGCGCCACATCCTCGCGCAGCCGATAGACGGTCTTGTGGAAACGGTCGGGGCCGAAGGCCGCCGCCGTCATCTCCTCGATCGCCACGTCGTCGCGCGGCCGCTCCCTGAGGAGCCGCAGCCGGCCGGGATCGCGTACCGGGCCGCCCGGCATCAGCCTGGCAGACCCAGGGCCGCGAGCAACTCGCGCCATTCGCGCGGATTGAGGCCGCTCGACTTCTGGTCGACCTTCTCGCCCGAGATCATGCGCTTCACGGCAGCCAGGCCGGTCTTGGACAAATGCGCACCGCCCATGCGGTACTCCATGAACGCGTCGTGGCAGATCGGCGTCCAGCGCTTCAGGGTGTCGATCATGACGTCGGCATAGACCCTGATCTCATACTGCGCATGCGCGTCGGCGCGCAGCGACAGGAAATGCATGAGATTGTGCAGGTTGGTCTTCCAGTACCACTGCGTATAGAAGGCGAGCGACAGGTTCATGCGCGCCAACTCGCGCGCCAGGCCGGAGCGTTCGGGATCGAGCGGTTCGCCGGCCTCGCCCTCGTTCAGCATCTCCATGTAGTGCTCGTAGACCAGCTCCGCGTCCTTCTTCAGGAGCGAGAAAACGCGCTCGGCTTCCTTGCCGGTAATGACCTCGGCGCGACCCTGTCGGTTGGCCTTGCTCTGGGCGGCAAGATGCTCGGGCCTCGGGATGTAGAATTCATTGTCGAGAATCGAGTACCGAGCCGAGTACTCGTTGACGTTGGCCGTGCGATGCCGGATCCACTGCCGCGCCACGAAGATCGGCAGCTTCACGTGGTACTTGATCTCGCACATCTCGAACGGCGTGGTGTGGCGATGGCGCATCAGATAGTTGATGAGCCCGCGATCCTCGCTGACCTTCTTGGTGCCACGGCCATAGGAGACACGTGCCGCCTGCACGACCGCCGCGTCGTCTCCCATGTAGTCGACCACCCGAACGAAACCGTGATCGAGCACCGGGATCGCCTGGTAGAGAATCTCCTCAAGGGCCGGCGCGATCGGCCGCCGCGTCGGCAACGCTTCGCCGCGGGCCTGGTCGATTTCTGCCTGCTGGTCGCTCGAGAGGGGCATCGTTCGCTTTCCTTCGTTGGCCGCGGACTCTATGGGCCGCAGGTGCCTGCTTCCATGGGGAAATTCCTTCCGGCAACGCCGCCTTCAAAAGGCCGCGCGGAACGCCTATATTGGCGGTGTCGGGAAACCGACTATGGCGATAAACGCCGCGTGGCATAAGCGTTTCGGACCCGGGGGCAGTACCCGGCGCCTCCACCATTCACCCCAATCGTTCGCGGGCGGGGCTTGTGGGGGCGAAACAGGATCGACGAGCGTGGTAAAGGCGCGGTTTTTGCCCGGTATGGTTCCGCCGTGACGGGCCATTCACAAGTGCTAACGATAACACCGTTACACTCGCTGCTGCCGCCTAAACAGCGGACGTAAGCGCGGTCCGGGAGGGCACCGGGCAACAGAAGCCCTCCCACTTTCTTTTCCGACGAGAGACGGCTATTGCCGGCGTGTTGACTCTCCTCCAACGCGAGCCGATGCTTCGCGAAAGTTTCCGCCTGTCATGAACGATCGCTTTCACTACGACGCTCTCGTCGACGATGCGCTGCGCAGCGTGGTGCGTCGCGTTTTGCGTCAGGTTGCCGACAAGGGTCTGCCCGGGTCGCACCATTTCTACATCTCCTTCCGCAGCACCGATCCCGGCGTGCAGCTGCCCGAGTACCTGCGCGCCAAGTATCCGGAGGAGATGACGATCGTCCTGCAACACCAGTACTGGGACCTGATCATCACCGAGGATCATTTCGAGGTGACGGTCAGCTTCAACAAGCAGCAGGAGCGCATAAAGGTGCCGTTCGCCGCGCTGTCGGCGTTCGTCGATCCGTCGGTGCGGTTCGGCCTGCAATTCGATCGCAAGGACAAGCCGGGTTCCGCCGAGAAGGCCGACCAGCCGGGAGCGGTGCCGACGCCCCTGCCCGCGCCCGACAAGCGCCCAGCGCTCGGCGCCGCCGCGACCGACGGCGCTCCGGACGCTGCCGCCGCACAGGGCGAGGTCGACGCCAAGCCCGAGGACGCGGCCTCCAAGGTCGTCAAGCTCGACAGCTTCCGAAAGAAGTAGACGAAACCGCCATTTTGCGGCTTAAGGCCGTCGCTGCCGCGACCGCCTGAGGAGAAGCCATGCCCGAGTTCCAGTTCCAGGAAATGTTCCCGCACGGCGAGGACAAGACCCCCTACAAGAAGCTCTCCTCCGATTTCGTCGGCACCGCCAAGTTCAACGGCAAGGACGTGCTGACGGTCGATCCCGAGGCGCTGACGCTGCTCACCGCCGCTGCCTTCCATGATATTTCCCACCTGCTGCGCCCTGGCCACCTGCAGCAACTGCGCAACATCCTCGACGACGGCGAGGCCTCTCCCAACGACAAGTATGTAGCGCTCGAGCTCCTGAAGAACGCCAACATCGCCGCGGGCGGCGAGCTGCCGATGTGCCAGGATACCGGCACGGCGATCGTGATGGGCAAGAAGGGCCAGAGCGTGTGGACCGGCGGCGGCGACGAGGCCGCGATCACCAAGGGTGTCTACAAGACCTACACCGAGACCAACCTGCGCTATTCCCAGGTCTCGCCGCTGTCGATGTTCAAGGAAGTGCAGACCGGCACCAACCTGCCGGCACAGATCGACATCTACGCGACCGATGGCGATGCCTACAAATTCCTGTTCGTCGCCAAAGGCGGCGGCTCGGCGAACAAGAGCTACCTGCACCAGCAGACGCCGGCGGTACTCAATGAGGCGGCCCTGCTTAAATTCCTCGATACCCAGATCCGCACTCTGGGCACCGCGGCCTGTCCGCCCTACCACCTCGCGATCGTGGTCGGCGGCACCTCGGCCGAGATGAACCTCAAAACCGTGAAGCTCGCCTCGACTCGCTACCTCGACGACCTGCCGAGCGAGGGCAACAACAAGGGCGTCGCCATCCGCGACCGCGAAATGGAGCAGAAGGTGCTCGAACTGACACGCCAGATGGGCATCGGCGCACAGTTCGGCGGCAAGTATTTCTGCCATGACGTGCGCGTCATCCGCATCGCCCGAC
>CAYZQZ010000415.1:0-3921 GCA_964480235.1 uncultured Reyranella sp.
TAGGTGAAGACGTCCTCGAGGTCCTTGGCGACGCCGTCGGCGTCGCGGCGCGTGTAGGCGCCCATCGCGAGGTTCTCGCGGACGCTCAGGAACGGGAAGACCTCGCGCCCCTCCGGGACGTGGCTGATGCCGAGCCGCATCACCTTGTCGGGGTCCATGCGCTGGATCTCGCGGCCCTCGAACAGGACGCTGCCCTTCTGCGGATCCATGACGCCCGACACGGTCTTGAGCACCGTGGTCTTGCCCGCGCCGTTGGAGCCAAGGATGGTGACGATGTCGCCCGCCGGCACCTCGAAGCTCACGCCGCGGATGGCCAGGATCGGCCCGTAATACGTCTCGAGGTTCGTGACCTTGAGGATGGGTTCGGACGAGGAGGTGGACATGGTCGTTCAGCCTCCCAGGTACGCACGCATGACTTCGGGATGGCTCTGGACCTCCGCCGGCGTGCCCATCGCGAGGGGGCGGCCATAATTCAGCGCCAGCACGCGATCCGACACGGCGGAGACCAGGCTCATGTCGTGCTCGACCATCAGCACCGTGATGCCGAGCAGGTTCTTAATGTCCTGGATCCAGAACGCCATGTCCTCGGTCTCCTCGACGTTGAGGCCGGACGAGGGCTCGTCGAGCAGCAGCAGCTTGGGGTTGGTGCACAGCGCGCGGGCGAGTTCGGTCACCTTGCGCACGCCGTAGGGCAGGTTGACGATATAGCTGTCGCGGTACTGCTGCAGATCCAGGAAATCGATCACGTGCTCGACCGCCTCGCGATGCTCGATCTCCATGCGACGGGTCGCGGGCGTGAACAGCAGCTCGGTCCAGAAGTTCGACTTCTTGTGCGCGTGCCGCGCCAGCAGCAGGTTCTGCAGCAGCGTCGCGTGCTCGAACAACTCGATGTTCTGGAAGGTGCGCGCGATTCCGAGGGCGGCGATCTTGTGGGGCGGCACCCGCGTGATGTCCTGGCCATCGAACACGAGCCGTCCTTCGGACGGATCGTAGATGCGGCTCATCAGGTTGAAGATCGTGGTCTTGCCGGCACCGTTGGGGCCGATGATGGTGAAGACCTCGCCCTTCTCGACGGAAAAGGTGACGCCGTCGACGGCCTTGATGCCGCCGAAGTTGATGGCGATGCCTTCGGCCTGGAAGAGGCTCATCGCAGGCGCTCCGACTTCATGTACGACTTCTGCCGCTTGAAGGTGGCGCGTTTGTACATCGGGAAGGTCGAGAAGAAGAGCCGGATCTTCATCCAGCGGCCGTAGATGCCGAGCGGCTCGAGCAGGATCACCAGGACGAGGATCAGACCGAAGATGCCGGCCTCGACGCCGGGCTTCTTGAGAAAGTTGCCGAGCGCGTCGCCGACCCACATGAAGACCGGGATGCCGGTCGATGCCGAGACGTCGCCGAACGTGGCCGGGATGCCGTCGCGCAGGATGGCGATCAGCGGCGGCAGCAGCGCCACGAAGATCGCGCCGAACACCGCACCGTGCAGCGAGCCCAGCCCGCCCACGATCACCAGCAGCAGGAGCTGGATCGACAGCAGGATGGTGAAGATGTCGGGGGCGAGGAAGGCGATCTTGTGCGCGAACAGCGCACCAGCCAGCCCCATCAGTCCGGCGGAGTAGGCGAAGGCCATCGACTTGTAGATCGCCAGGTTCACGCCCATCGACTGGGCGGCGATCTCGCTGTCGCGGATGGCGATCCAGGCGCGCCCGGTGGGCGTGCGCAGCAGGTTGCGCGTCAGCCAGAGGGCGAGCACGAGGAAGACCAGGCTGAGGAAGTAGAACTCGCGCTCGTCCTTGAACGGGATGCCGAAGATCACCGGCGGCTCGACCGCCATTCCGGCGAAACCGTGCGTGACCGACTCCCAGCGGCTGAAGACCTCCTGGATGATGATCGAGAAGGCGAGGGTTGCGATGGCGAGATAGATGCCGGTCATCCGCAGCGCGGGCAGGCCGACGACGAAGCCGCAGGCCGTGGTGATCATGACCGCGAGCACGACGGAGGCGATCCACGGCACGCCGTGCTGCAGGAAATAGGCATGGGCGTAGGCGCCGATACCGAGGAAGGCGGCGTGGCCGAGCGACACAAGGCCGGTGTAGCCGACCAGCACCATGAGCGAGACGCCGCAGATGCCGTAGATGAACACCCAGGCGGATTCGCCGACATAGTAGTCGGACAGCACGAACGGCACGGCGATCACCGCGAGCGCGAGCAGGACGTACCAGCCCATGTCGACGCGATCGCGGAATATCTGGATGTCCTGGGTGTAGGAGGTCTTGAAGACGAAACGCATCGAGGCGCCCTTACACTTTCTTGCGGCCCAGCGTGCCGAACAGGCCCTGCGGACGGGCCGCCAGCATGACCAGCAGCACGATGTAGGGCGCCATGTCCTTGAAGCCCTCGGGCAGGGTGGCGCCGGCGTAGAGTTCGATCAGACCGATCACGATGCCGCCGACCAGGGCGCCGGGAATCGATCCGAACCCGCCCAGCACTGCCGCCGCGAAGGCCTTCAGGGCCACCGCGAGACCCATGTTGATGTCGATCAGGGTGACCGGCGCCAGCAGCACGCCCGCAGCGGTGGCGACGCCGGCCGAGATCGCCCAGATCATCGAGAAGATCAGCTTCACCGGAATGCCCATGTAA
Organism: uncultured Reyranella sp.; assembly: GCA_964480235.1. Taxonomy (GTDB): domain Bacteria; phylum Pseudomonadota; class Alphaproteobacteria; order Reyranellales; family Reyranellaceae; genus Reyranella. The sequence goes on from CAYZQZ010000415.1 coordinate 2,638, forward strand.
TAGGCGGCGAGCTGGTTCTGCGAGGTCGCCTGCATGGCGATGCCGATGCGGGTGAAATTGAAGAAGGCGTAGAGCACGCCGCACAGCAGGAACGTGCCGATGATGATCGACAGGTACTGATGACTGAGCGTGATGCTGCCGATCTGCGAGACGCCGCCGAACGGCGTCGGCAGGGTGTAGATCTCCGAGCCCCAGGTGACGCTCGCGAAGGTGCGGAAGATCGAGCCCAGGCCGATGGTCAGCATCACCACCGCGAATTGCGGCTGGCCGATCACCCGGCGCAGGATCGTCATGTCGAGCAGGGCGCCGAAGAGGCCGATCACGACGATGGCGAGCGCGAAGGCTAGCCAGTAGTCGAAGCCCCACCAGACGACGGCCATGTAGCAGACGAACGCGCCCAGCATCAGCAGGTCGCCCTGCGCGAAGTTGACGAGTTCTGTCGCCTTGTAGATGAGTACGAATCCCAGTGCGACCAGGCCGTAGATGCAGCCGACCGCCAGACCGTTCAACGTCAATTGCAGGAAGTCGTTCAGCTTCCGCCCCCGCTCGTTTCCATCCCGTGTGCGTCCGTTGGTCTCGTGCCGCCGGTTCGCTCGGCAAATATGGATGGCTGTTTACGTCTGTCAACGCGTTACGGAGACTTTAATCCATGACCCCCGCGACCGCCGACCAAGCGACCTTCGCGTCGTCAAGTCCTCCCAGTCCATTCTACACGCCCGAGCACGAGGCGTTCCGGCAGACGGTACGCCGCTTCGTCGACCGTGAAATCATGCCGTACGTCGACCAGTGGGACGAGGCGGAGGAGTTCCCGCGCGAATTGTACAAAAAGGCGTCCGCGGCGGGGCTGATGCAGCTCGGCTTTCCTGAGGAATATGGCGGCGTCCCGACCGATCCGTTCTTCGGCATCATCAAGGCCGGCGAGATGGCACGGCATGGCAGCGGCGGACTGAATGCCAGCCTGAACAGCCACACGATCGGCGCACCCCCGATCGCGGCGCTGGGCCCGGAATGGATGAAGCGCAGACTGCTGCCCGAAATCCTCGCAGGCGAGAAGATCAGTGCGCTCGCCATCACCGAGCCCAGCGGCGGCTCCGACGTCGCCAACCTCAAGACCACGGCCCGGCGCGAGGGCGACCACTACGTGGTCAATGGCTCCAAGATGTTCATCACCTCCGGCATGCGCGCCGACTACTACACCGTGGCGGTCCGCACCGGCGGGCCCGGGGCCGGCGGCGTGTCGTTGCTGCTGATCGAGCGCGAGCGCGAGGGCTTCGCGCGCACCAA
>CAYZQZ010000416.1:0-3912 GCA_964480235.1 uncultured Reyranella sp.
CGCCATGGTCAGCACGTTGTTGTTGAAGGTGCCAGCATGCGGCAGGGCATCGGGCTTGGTCGGATCGAACAGCTCCATGATCTCGCGTTTGCCACCGAAGGCGCCGAACGACATGCCGCCGCCGATATATTTGCCGAGCGTCGTCATGTCCGGGGTGACGCCGAGCTTCTGCTGCAAACCGCCGGGCGAGAGGCGCGAGGTCATGACCTCGTCGAAGATCAGGGTGATGTCGTGCGAGAAGGTCTCCTTGCGCAACATCTCGAGGAAGGCCTTGTCGCTCGGCAGGCAACCATGGCTGCCCTGCATCGGCTCGACCAGTACGGCGAAGATTTCGGTCGCGTGCTTGCGCAGCAGCGCCTGCGTGCCCTCGATGTCGTTGTAGGGCGCGACCACGTATTCGTAAGGCATGTTCACCGGCGAACCGCCGGAGACGAAATAGAGCACGCCGCCGTGATAGCCGCCGTGGAACACCATCACCTTGGTGGCCTGCTTGCGGCCCTTGCGCTGGGCGAAGACTCGGGCGCCGGCCAGCGCCATGACGTTGCCCTCGGTGCCCGAGTTGGTGAAGCGCACCAGATCGATCGAAGGCATGCGATCGGCGATCAGCTTGGCAAGCTTGCCCTCGTTCTCGTTGCGGCCGGCGAAGTTCCAGCCGTGATCCAGCGCCTTGTCGATCGCCTTGCGGATCACCGGATGCGAGTGGCCGTAGATGCCGGCGGTGTATTCACCCAGCACATCGATGTAGTCGTGGCCGTCAGCGTCCCACAGGCGACAGCCCTCGCCCTTCACCACGGTCAGCGGGAACGGCGCATTGTGCAGCGTAGTACGGGTGTTGCCGCCCGGCATCGCCTCGCAGGCCTCGTGATGCCGCACCAGGCTCTTGGGGTTTCGGTCGGTATAGGCCTGCCGCGCTTCGGCGAGCGCCGACTGCATGTCTGAATTGACCAGCGGTGAATCGGGCACGGACAGTACTCCCTCGGGCTTGCGCGACGACGAAGCCTATCACACCACGTTCAACTCCCGCACAGGCCTCCCGGCGGAAATCCGCTCATAGCCGAAGGGAGAAAGATTCAGGGTCCGATAGGCGCCGTGGACGATCAGCTCCGCGACGGCGCGGCCGACCGCCGGCGATTGCTGGATGCCATGGCCGGAGAAGCCGGTGGCGAAGACCAGGTTGTCGAATTCCGGATGCCGGCCGACCACGCCGTTCTGATCGAAAGTATTGTACTCGTAGTAGCCGGCCCAGGCGTTGACCACCTTGGCCGCCTCGAAGGCCGGCACCCGCTCGGCCAGCACTGGCCACACCATCTCGTCCCATTCCTGGTGCTGCGCCTCGAGCGGCGCATTGGCTGGGTCGTTGCCGTCGGCCGGCGTCGTGCCGCCGATGTAGAAGCGACCCTCCGGCCGGAACCAGACACCTGACGGATCGATGGTGAGCGGCAACAGCGGCAGACTCTCGCGGCTATCAAATACGAACACCGATCGCCGCCGCGGCTCGACCGGCAGGGCAATTCCCGCCGTCGCCGCGACCTCGCCCGACCATGGGCCGGCGGCCAGCACGACCGTGTCGGCCTCGATTGCGTCACCCGACTTGAGCGTGATCTTGTCGGGCGCCAGCCGAACCACCTCGTCAGCGACGTATTCGACGCCCATTTCACGTGCCTTGCGCCGAAAACCCTGCATCAGGGCCGGGCCGTCGAACCAACCCTCGTTGGCCGTGCCGTGCGAGGCAAGCGCCACACCTGAGGCCGAGATCGCGGGAAATCGCCCGGTCAATGCCGCGGGGTCGAGCAACTCGACGGCGCAGCCCTCGCTCTTCTGGATCGCGTGATTGGCCCGCAGCACGCCCTCGCCCGCCGGCGATGCCAGGAACAGATAGCCGGGCTCCTTCAGCCCGAGATCGACACCGAGCAGCTCCTTCGCCCGGCGCAGGAAGCCGATGCCGAAGCGCGACAGATGGATGTTGAGCGGCGTCGAGAACTGCTGGCGGATCGAACTCGCCGACAGCGCCGACGAGGCCCGGGCATAGGTAGGATCGCGCTCGACCACGACGATGCGGCCGGCAAAGTTCGGGTCGCTCCTCAGATGATAAGCGATGGACGATCCCATCACGCCACCGCCGACAATGGCGACGGCAATACGCTCAGACATCCGGCACCCTCACCCAGCCCTCCATGAGGCGGCGCGCGGAGCGGCTCATCATCACCTTGGCGACCTTCCACTGTCCCGCTTCCTCGCGCGCCGCGGCGCCGACCGAGAGCGTGCCGGAGGGGTGGCCAAAGCGGACCCTTCCGTCGGCACCGGCCAGCGCCAAACGGTGGACCAGGGTGCCCGGTATCGCAGCGGCCGCCGCGATCGCCACGGCGCCGGTGCCGGTCATGGCGTGGTGCAGCACGCCCATGGAGAAGATGCGCGCCAGGAGGTCGACACTGCCCGCCTCGACCCGTTTGCCGTCGGAGGCGGTGTAGGCGAGCGGTCTGGCGATGAACGAGAGTTTTGGCGTGTGCGGGCGCTTGTCGGTCGCCTCCTGCGGCGTCTTCACCAGCCCCATGGCGACGGCGCCGACGCCGCGCACTGCCTCGGCACGCGCCAGCAGCACCTTGTCGCCGTTGATGTCGCCCTGCAGCTCGGTGCCCTTCAGCCCGAGCGACGCAGCATCGACAAAGATGGTCGGATTGCCGGCGTTGATCAGCGTCGCCTCGATCTTGCCGACGCCCGGCACGTCGAGCACGTCGCAGCGCGCGCCGGTCGGAAACATGGCGCCGCCTTCGCCCTCTCCCTCATCGTCAGCCGGATCGAGGAATTCGACCCTCACTTCGGCTGCCGGAAAGGCCACGCCGTCGAGTTCGAAGTTGCCGAGTTCCTGGACCTCGCCGCCCTGCATCGGCACGTGATTGACGATCTTCTTTTGGATGTTGACCTGCCAGATGCGCACGGTCGCGGTGCCCTCGGGCGGTGCCTCGACGAGCCCCGAACTGATCGCGAAAGCGCCGACCGCCGCGGAGAGGTTGCCGCAGTTGCCTGACCAGTCGATCACCGGCGAGTCGATCGCGACCTGGCCGAAGCGGTAATCGACGTCGCAATCGGGCCGCTGCGACTTCGACAGGATCACGACCTTGCTGGTGCTCGAAGTGGCACCGCCCATGCCATCGGTATGCTTGCCGTAGCGGTCTGGACTGCCGATTACCCGCAGCAGCACGCGATCGCGCGCGGCCTTGTCCTGCGGCAGATCGTGGTCGAGAAAGAACACACCCTTGCTGGTGCCGCCCCTCATGTAGACGGCGGGGATGCGCAGCTGCTTCATGCGAGGATTCTTACGCCTAATGGCCCCTCGCGTCAGCGTCGCTCACGCGATTTCGATCACCGTCTTGCCCAGCCCCTTGCCGGTCAGAGCGAATTCGAGGGCCGGCGCGTACTCATCGAGCCTGAAGGAGCGGCCGACCGGCGGAACCAGCTTGCCCTCGCCGACCCAGGCGAGAAGCTCGTCGATGTGGGCCTTCGCCCTGTCCTTCTCGAAGAGCTGGAACTGGCGGACATCGACGCCTACCAGGGCGGCGCCTTTCATCAGCGGCAGGTTCGATTTCAGGGCCGGAATCGGCCCGCCGACGAAGCCCACCACGAGATGCCGGCCGTTCCAGACCAGCGAGCGAAAAGCCGCCTCGAACAACGGCCCGCTGACAGGATCGAACACGACGTCTGGACCGCGATCGGCGCAGGCCGCCTTGAGCCGGTCGCGCCACCCCTCGTGGTCGGTGTCGAGGACCTTGTGGGCGCCCTGCGCCAGCGCGAAGGCACGCTTGGTCTCGCTCGACGCGGCCGCCACGACTTCCGCTCCGAGAATGCGCGCGACATGGATGGCGGCGACGCCGACCCCCCCGGCCGCCCCCAGCACCAGCAGGCGCTCGCCTGCTG
>CAYZQZ010000417.1:0-3911 GCA_964480235.1 uncultured Reyranella sp.
GGCGATGACGTCGTTCAGATTGGCGCCGGTGCGTGGCTTGCCGAATTCGCGGATGTCGGCACCGGCAATGAAGGTGCGGCCCGAGCCGATCAGGATGATGGCGTCGACGTTCGGATCCTTGCCGAACGCCTCGATGCCTTCCTTGATGCCGTCGCGCACGGCGGCGGCCAGCGCGTTCACCGGCGGATTGTTGACGGTGAGGATGCCGATCCGCCCCTGGGTGGAGCGAAGCACTGCGTCGGACATGAGCGTTCTTCCCTGAATGATGACTGTTTGCCGCCGCCGGTCTTAGCAATCTGCGGGCGCCCCGCCCAGCGGCCACGGATTTCGCCGTGCGGAGACGCGTGTATATGCACAGCCTAGCCGCCTCCTGTTTCAGCCGCTATGCATCGGCGCGAAAAAAGAACTTGGGAGGACGTGAGACCGATGAGCAGGATGACGACGACGCGGCGCACGGTGCTGAAGGCCTCGGGCCTCGTCCTGGCGGCGCCCGCGATCGTGCAGGCGCAGGGCACCTGGCCGAACAAGCCGATCACCATCGTCGTGAACTTTCCGGCGGGCGGCCTGACCGACGGCATCGCGCGGGCCTTCGGCCAGCACGTCCAGCAGGTCACCGGCCAGCAGGTCATCATCGACAACAAGCCCGGCGCGTCCGGCAACATCGGCGCGGCTCTGGTCGCGCGCTCGGCGCCCGACGGCTACACGTTCCTGCACTCGGTCTCGAGCACGCTCATCCAGAACCGGGTGATGTTCAAGCAGCTCGGCTTCGATCCCGACAAGGACTACACCATCGTCTCGGGCACCTCCTCGGGAGTGCTGCCGGTCGTCGTGCACAAGTCGACCCCGGAAGAGGTCAAAGATCTCAAGTCGTTCATCGATTGGGCGAAGGGCAAGAAGCTCAATTGGGGTTCGTGGGCACTCGGTTCCTCGTCGCACATCTTCGCGCAGCGCCTGAACGAGAAATACGGCCTGTCGATCGAGGTCGTGACCTACAAGGGCGAGACGCCGATGTGGCAGGACATGGGTGCGGGCTCGCTGAATGCGGCCATGGGCAGCCCGCAGGCGATGAACTCGCTGCTGGTCAAGCAGGAGGTGCGCCCGATCGTGGCGCCGTCCAAGGTGCGCTACGTGAAGCTTCCCGACGTGAAGACTTCGGTGGAGCAGGGCTTCGACGACCCGGCGCTGACCGTGCGCGGCTGGCTGGCGCTCGGTGCGCCGGCGGCGACACCCAAGGAGATCGTGCAGAAGATGTCCGATCTCTGGGTCGCGGCGGCCGATTCCGAGCCGGGAAAGAAGATGATGGAGAGCTTCGGCCTCACCGAGAAGCCGCTCAACCACCAGGAAGTCATGAAGGACTACGAGTACCTGAAGTCCGTCGTGATCCCCCTGATCGTGGCGCTGGGCATCAAGCCGGAATAGCCACCCGCTTCAGGGTCTCGACGAACCAGCGCGCGAGGCCGGTCATGCGGGCGTCCTCGTGCTGCTGGCCCATGAGCTGGATGCCGACCGGCATGCCGCCGACGCTCATCAGCGGCATCGTCACGACCGGCGCGAACAGCATCGACGAGGGGGCATTGAACACGAAGTCGCCGGTCGGGCGTGGCGCCAGCGGCTGGCCGGGCACGTCGCCCGACCAGATCGGCGCGGGGCCCGGACAGGACAAGGTGATCGCGGCATCGGCGAGCTGAGCCGCGGCCTTGTGCGCAAGCTGCGCCTGCTCGCGGGCCAGCAGGTTGGTCCGGTACTGATCTGGCGTCATCGCCTCGGCCCTGAGCAGGGTCGCCTTGGCCCGCTCGCTGAGCCCGTTCGGCGAGGCATCGAGCATGCCGCGCTGGTACCAGCGGTTCTCCCAGCTGGTGACGCCGTTGCACACGGCGCGTCCATTGGCGATCGCCTTCTCCAGCGTTTCGACGAAGGGATGATCGCCGCGATGGATCAGCGCCACTCCGGCCGCCTTCAACTGATCGAGCAGTCTGGCGAAGCCTGCCTTGGTCGCGTCGTCGGCGTCGGGCCAGCCTTCCGTCTGCAGGACGATCAGCCGGTTGGGCCTGACCGCCGACGGCAGCGCATCGGGGCCCATCAGGCCGAGCGAACCGCGGTCGCCGCCGCAACGCTTGGCCATCTCGATCGCGACCTGCCACATGTCCTCGAGCGAGTTGGCGTGCGGGCCGTGCGTGCTCATGCTGGTCGCCAGCCGCTCGCCGCGATTGATGCCGCCCTGGGTCGGCTTCAGGGCGAAGTTGCCGCAATAGGCGGCGGGCCGGATGATCGAGCCGCCGACCTGCGTGCCGATCGCCGCCGGCACCATGTTCGCGGCCACTGCGGCGGCCGAGCCGGACGACGAGCCGCCCGGCGTGCGCGCCGGATCGAACGGATTTGTGGTCGGGCCGGGATGCGAGCCGCCCAGTTCGGCGGTCACCGTCTTGGCGAGAATCACCGCGCCTGCCTGGCGCAGCGCCCAGACGCCGGCATTGTCGCGCTTGGGGAAATTCCCCTTCATGGCGAGGCAGCCCATCTCGGTGGGCATGTCCTTGGTTTCGAGCAGGTCCTTGATCGCCACCGGCATGCCGTCGATCGGCGACAAGGGCTTGCCTGCCTTCCAGCGCGCGCTGCTGGCATCGGCGGCGGCCCGGGCGCCGGATTCATTGAGTGCCGTCAGCGCCTTCACCACCGGTTCGCGCGCTGCAATCGTTTCCAGGCAACGTTCGAGATAGGCGCGGGGGCTGTCGCTTCCGCCGGCGAAACGGGGGACGGCGTCGTGAAAAGTCAGCGGCTTGTAGTCGGCGTAGGCGGTCATGTCTGCTACCCTAACACGCGTCGAGTAGGAGCAGGGAGCACGCCCATGGCATTTGCCGGCATGAACTATCTCGCGATCCTGGTTGCGGCGGTCGCCGCCTTCGCCTGGGGTGCGGCCTACTACATGACCCTGTCGAAGCCGTGGCTCGCGGCGGTCGGTCGGATCGAGCCGAACAAGTCGCCGACGCCCTTCATCATCTCCTTCGTGGCACTGCTGGTGATGGGCTTCGTGCTGGCAGGGTCGATCGGGCATCTCGGCCCGGGCCAGGTCACGGTGAAAAACGGCATCATTTCCGGACTGATCCTGTGGGCGGGCTTCATCGTCACCACCGTGTTCGTCAACAACGCCTATCCCGGCCGCAAATACAGCCTGTCGGTTATCGACTGCGGCCACTGGCTGGGCGTCCTGGTCATTCAGGGCGCGGTGATCGGCGCCATGGGCGTCAAGGCCGCGTGACGGGTCGGATGGCCGCCAAACGCCCGCGCATCGAAGGATACGCCGTCATCTCGAAGGAGGGGATGATCGCGACCTCCGACGGATCGTTTCCGGAGCCAATCAAGATTCCGGCCGACCATGAATTCTACCAGGATGCCGTCGATCGGGCGTCGGCCGTGGCCAATGGCGCGCACTCGGCCGAAGGCGGGCCGAAGGAGAAGGAGCGCAAGCGCCTGCGGCTGACGCGCCGCAATACGCGTCTGATGCCCGACCCGAACAATCCGCACGTCATCTTCTGGAACCCGGCGATGGCCTCGTTCGAGGAGGCTTGGCAGCGGCTCGGCATCGGCGATGGCGTGCTGGCCGTGGTCGGCGGCACCGACGTGTTCGGCCTGTTTCTCGGCATCGGCTACGACGCGTTCTATCTCACCCGGACGGAGGCCAGCGTTCCGCGCGGCCGGCCGGTGTTTCCCGGCGTCGGTCGCGACGGCGTGATGCCGGAAGATGTCATGCGCAAGTACGACCTAGTGCTGAAGGGCACGCGTGTGCTCGACGCGGCGACCAACAAGCTGTCGAGCTACTACCAGAACTACTACACCGATGCGGAGCGCGCTGCCATCCAGACCAAGCAGGTTCAAGCCGCGTTCAAGGAATTGGGCCTCGATATGCCGACCACACG
>CAYZQZ010000418.1:0-3909 GCA_964480235.1 uncultured Reyranella sp.
GTGCATGTTGAGCCGGCGTGCCGTCTCCGAGACGTTGCGATCGCACTGCTCGAACACCCGCTGGATATGCTCCCAGCGCACGCGATCGGCCGACATCGGATTGCTGGGCGGCGGCGGCAGCTTGCGGCCATGGGCGGTCAGCGCCTGCTCGATGGCGTCGGCGTCGGCAGGCTTGGCGAGGTAGTCGACGGCGCCTTCCTTCACGGCCGCCACAGCGGTCGCGATGTTGCCGTAGCCGGTCAAAACGACGATGCGAATGTCCGGCCGGGCCTGGCGCAGCGGGCCGACCAGTTCGAGGCCGTTGCCGTCCCCCAGCCGCAGGTCGAGCACGGCGAAGGCCGGCGGCCGCGCGGTGTGGGCGAGCGCCTCGGCGACCGAACCCACGGCGGAGACGATGAAGCCGCGCAGCTCGAGCGCGCGCGCAATCCGGTTGCGGAACGCCGCGTCGTCGTCGGCGATCAGCAAGGTGCGCTCCTTGTTCGTCGTCGCGCCGGCACTGGCGGGCGACACGGGGCGGTTGGCGCCTGTGTCCTGGCTCATGGCAGCTCCTTCGACATCGGCGGCTATGTAGCCTTGAAGACGGGATTTGGCCAGCGTACCGCGACCGCCGCACCGGCCAATTGGCGATCGGGGCCGCCGGCCCGATTTCCGAAGGTCACGGTGGCGCCGGTACGTTCCAGCAGGGTCTTGGCGATGAATACGCCCAGGCCCATGTGGCCCTCCACGCCCTGGCGGGTCGAAATGAAGGGGGTTCCGAGCTCGTCGAGCAGGGCCTCGGAGAATCCCGGCCCGTCGTCGGAAACCACGACTTCTGACCATTCGGTCGTCCATCGCGTGGCAATGTGCACCTCGTGGCGCGCGAACGAGGCCGCGTTCTGGATGATATTGCCGATGCCCTGCATGATTTCCGGGCTTCGCACCTGGATCGGTGCGGTCTGCGGCACGCCCTCGCCGATCGGGCCGGATTCGAAGGTGAGCTCAATGCCGTCACGGCGATGGCTTTGCGCCGCCACCTCGATCAGGGCCGGCAGCGGGACCAGGGTATAGGCGTCGGACACGTCGCCCGCCGGATCGACCGACAGACGCGCCAGGATCGAACGGCATCGATCTGACTCCGAGGACAGGAGCTCGACATCCTCGCGCAGAGGATCGTCCGGCTCGACTTCGCGCAGCATTTCCTTGGCGACGACGGTGATGGTCGAAAGCGGCGTGCCGAGTTCGTGTGCGGCGGCGGCGGCCAGCGCTCCCAGTGCCGACATGCGCTGCTCGCGCGCCAGCGCCGCCTGCGCGGCGGCCAGCGCATCGGCCATCTGGCGGCCCTCCTCGGCCAGCCGCCAGCCATAGAGCGAGATCAGCAGCACGGTGAGCGACAGGCCCGCCCAGATTCCGGCCTGGAAGATGTCTGGGAGTTGCGGCGGCGCGCCGCTCCACGGCAGTGGCTCGTGCACCATGCCGAGGACGGAGATGCAGACGATGGTGAGCAGCGACAGCGCGATGTTGGAGGCGAGCGACAGGATGGTGGCGCCGATCGCAACAGGCGCCAGCATCAGCAGCGCGAAGGGATTGGTCAACCCGCCGGTGAGATAAAGAAGGATGGAGAGCTGGAGGATATCGAAGGCGAGGAAGATCGTGGCCTCGCGGTCGTCGATGCGCGCCGACGCCGGACGGCCGAGACTGACGGCGAGATTGAGCAGCGCCGACAGCGCAATGGCGCCGGCCACGGGCAGGATCGGTAACAGGAAGCCCAGGCCCCAGTGAACCGTCGCGACGGTGAAGAGCTGCCCCGCGACTGCCGCCCAGCGGATCAGCACCAGGGCTCGCAGGCGCACGCCGCCGCGCGGCAGCAGGCCTGCGGCTGCGGCCGCCCCGGCGGCAGGGGAGATCGAAGTCGACGCCGGCGAGCCTAGGCCGTCGCGCGTCGCCATGGCGTCATTCCTCGATCATCAGGTGCTTGCGATGCACCGTCACGAAGAGCGGGATCTTGCGCTGCTTCTTGCGGTCGGGCGGTTCCTTCACCAGCCGGCCGATTTCGCCGAGGATCAATCCCGTGATGGTCGGCAGCGGCAGCTCGCGCGCCTCGTCGAGCTTGACCCAGCGGATGTCGCCCATCTCACTCGAATGACGGATCTCGCCGGTCGCATCCTCGGCACGCGCCATGAAGAAGCGGGCGTTGAAGCGGCGCGGCCGGCCCGGCGGCGTCACGGCGCGAGCGATGAAGTCGAGGCAGTCGAGCGCCGGCGCCAGGCCCTGGTCGAGAAAGCCCTTCCAGTGTTCGCCGTAGTCCTTCCTGGGTGCGCCGCCCTTCAGCGGCTTGGCGAGCATCAGGCCGGTTTCCTCGAAGGTCTCGCGCACGGCGGCGATGCCCAGTGCCTGGGCGCGCTGCGCCGATGCGGCCTTCAGGAGGCGCGCCTTGACGTGGCGGTCGAGCGGCGTCGCCACCGGGATGTGGGCGTCGGCAAGATCGACCCTGCCACCGGGGAACACGTAGCGGTTGGGCATGAAGGCCGACTTGGCGGCCCGGCATCCCATCAGCACTTCGGGCGTCCGGCCCTTCATACGCACGAGGATCAGCGTCGCGGCATCGCGCGGCCGCATGTAGGGATATTTCTCCTCGAACTTTTCGACCGGCCGTTGCTGGCCGGGCGTCAGCGGGATGTCGCCGTGGACATAGCCCTTGTCGGTGCCGCGCACGACGGCGCCGGCGGGAATGGCTTTCTTGGACATGACCGGAAGATAGAGAATCCTCCTCTCCATTCATATGGGGAGGTGGCGTCGTCGGACGACCCCGGAGGGGTCATGGGCCGCAGCGCGATAGGGGCTCATGACCCTTCCGCCCCGAATGGCGGGGCACCTCCCCCGAAGACGGGGAAGGAAAGCTAGAAAGACCACCCCACCGGCGTGTCGGGGCGAAACACCACGATGCTCTTGTTGCCGCCGGGTACCTCGATACGTTCCGGCGCCTCGAGCGGCTTGGCCTGAAGCGTGATCCGCTCTTCGTTGACAGGCAGGCCGTAGAATCGCGGGCCGTTCAGGGAGGCAAAGGCCTCGAGCTTGTCGAGCGCGTTCTCCTCCATGAAGACCTGGGCGTAGACCTGCATGGCGACCGGCGCATTGAAGATACCGGCGCAGCCGCAGGCGCATTCCTTGGTGTCGGCGGTGTGCGGGGCGGTATCGGTGCCGAGGAAGAACTGGGCGCTGCCCGAGGTCGCCGCGCGGCGCAGCGCGAGGCGGTGCACCTCGCGCTTGGCGATCGGCAGGCAATAGAAGTGCGGACGGATCCCGCCCTTGAAGATCGCATTGCGGTTGTAGTTGAGATGATGCGGCGTGATCGTGCCGCCCAGCCGGCCGGGATGCGCCTCGACGAATTCCACGCCTTCCTTGGTCGTGATGTGTTCGAGCACGATCTTCAGGCCGGGGTGGCGCTTGAGCAGCGGCGTCAGCACCTTGTCGAGGAACACCGCCTCGCGGTCGAAGATGTCCACCTCGCTGTCGGTCACCTCGCCATGCACCAGCAGCGGCATGCCGGCCTTCTCCATCGCCTCGAGGCCCCTGGCGACCTTGTCCATCGAGGTGACGCCGTGGGCGGAATTGGTGGTGGCATGCGCCGGGTAAAGCTTTGACGCAACCCAAACGCCCTCCTCCTTGCCGCGGCGCAGTTCGGCGGGGTCGGCGCCGTCGGTCAGGTAACAGGTCATCAGCGGCTCGAATTTCAGCTCGGCCGGAACCGCTCTGCGGATTCGATCCCGGTACGAGGCGGCTTCGGCGACCTTGGTCACCGGCGGCACGAGGTTCGGCATGATGATGGCGCGGGCGAACTGTCGCGCGGTGTGAACCGCGCAGGCCGCCAGCATCGGCCCGTCGCGCAGGTGGACATGCCAGTCGTCGGGGCGTCGGATGGTCAGGCGGTCG
>CAYZQZ010000419.1:0-3907 GCA_964480235.1 uncultured Reyranella sp.
AGGCGATCTGGGGGGCACGATGCGGCTCGGAGCCTATCCGGCGCACTTGCGACGTGGCACCACGGTGCACGAGATCTACGGCCTGGACGTCATCAGCGAACGCCACCGCCACCGCTACGAGGTCAACGTCAACTACAAGGACCGGCTGGAGCAGGTCGGGCTGCGCTTCTCTGGCATGTCGCCGGACGGCATCCTGCCGGAGATCGTCGAGATTCCTGACCATCCATGGTTCATCGGGGTGCAGTACCATCCCGAACTGAAGTCGCGACCATTTGCGCCACACCCGCTGTTTTCGTCGTTCATCGGCGCGGCCAAGGCCCAGAGCCGACTGGTCTGATCGGATCCCGGGCGCGGCGGAGGGAGACGGGGATGTGCCTGTCTGCGGCACCGTATTTCGGTCATGTTCTTCCGCTCAAGTTCACCCTTATGACCGTCCGTTTCCTGCTCTCGCTCGTCTTTGGCATGACCGTCGCCGCCGCGGGCGTCCTGGCGCAAGGCGCCGCGCAGTCGCCCTACGGCAAGGCGGAGCGGCGCGACCCGTTGTTCCTGCGTTTTCCCGAGATGGCCGAGCGCTACTGGGTCAATACCGAAACCATGACGTCGAGCCACAAGGCGGTCGCGGTCCCGATGCCCAAGCAGTGCGCCTTCCTCTATGCCGACACCTACACTAAGGGCCCGATGAGCGAGCGCGAGGTGCAGGACATGGCGCTCTCGACCTGCAGCCGTCGCCTCGCCGATCTCGGACCGCTGGGCGAGAACTACACCGTCCCTTGTCAGTGCAAGGTCGTGATCAGCAACGAGACCTATCTCGTCCCCCGCGACAGCCTGCCTGACGATGCATATGGCCCGGCTTCGATCTTCTATCGCGATGATCGCGGCAATGTCGCGCGTCTGAACGGCGTGGCACGCTACGGCGCGCTGATCGGACGCGATCGTTCGGTGACCTTCACGGTCGAAAATCCGCGCGGCGAGAAGGTCTGCGAAGGTACCTTCACCAACGAGGGGTCAGCCAACGGCCGTTTCTCCCTGTCCTGCTTCGACGGTAAATTCGGCGGGCAGGGCACCTACCAGAGCAAGTCCGGCGCGCCCAACGACCATGTCATCGCGCGCGGCCAGACGGCGCGCGGCCAGCCCGTGGTGATGGTAATCGGCTTGCCGTCGCAGCTGGCGGCCGGCACATATGGCGGAATCTGACGTGGCGCGCTGGCTGCTCATGGCGATGATTGTGCTCCTGCCGGCGGGCGCGCTGGCGCAAAGCGCCAGCGAGGTCGAGCGCTGCTTTCAGAATCCGTCGAGTTGTTCGCGCGGACCGGCCGAGGCGCCGCGACCGGTCACGGCAGGCCAGAACACGCCGGTCCCCGCGGCCGATTACGCGACCGTCCTCAACGGCCCGGAGGTCGATCGCAAACGGGTACAGGAATCGCTGCGAGTACTCGACAAGTACACCGGACCGATCGATGGCAATCTGCAGTCCGAGCAGAGCCAGAAGGCGATCTCGGAATGGCAGAAGGGCCACAGCTATCCCCAGGTCGGCAAGCTGACACCGGCAGAGGCCCAGACGCTGCACGCGGAGGCCGCCAAGGCGCCGATCAAGCGCATCGATCCCAGCCAGACGGCGACGGCGCCGCCGGTCTCCATCGCGCCTCCTCCGAGCAACGCGGATACCCTGAAGAGCCTGCAGGCCAGGCTCGCCGAACGCCGCAAGGCGGCGGAACCCAAGGCCGCGGCCGCCGCTCAGTCCTTGGTCAATGATGTCAAAGCTTACGTGGCGGCCGATGGCAAGGGCGTGGCGGGCGAGCAATTCGCCTCCTTTGCCAAGTGGTATGCCGACAACAAGGCCGCAGGCCGGGGGATCGGCGAAGTGACAACCGCGATCGACGACTATGGCGATGCCAGGAGCGGTGCAGCGACGACGGCGGAAGTACGCTTCGAGACCCGGCAGGGCGACAAGACCTATGCCCAGTGCCTGGTGTTCGCCTGGATCGAGACGAACCCGCGCAAGAACGGAGAGGCCTTCTCGTGCGATGACGTCGCCTCGGTCGAAAAATGGAAGACCGAACAGGCGCTCAAGAGCGCCTGGCGCTAGCTGACGCGCTCGAGGTAACTCTCGAAAACACCGACATGTACTGCCGCAGGATCGGCTGAATTGGGCCAGAGTTCTTCGGACCTGAAGCGGACGTCATAGGTCGGCTCGTCCTCGGCCTCCACGCCATGGGCGTGCGCGTCGGGAAAGGGGTAGGCGGGAGAGATCCCGACCACCACACCGGTCTTGCCGCGCACGTAGCCCGGCGCGCGGACATGACCGGAGACGTGCTCGGTGCGCACCCTGACCTTGTCGCCGATCTTGAATTTCTCGCGCGCAGCGACGTTCGTGCGTCCGGGTCCGATCGGCAGCGACAGCGGAAACTCGCCCTGCGCGCGTCGATCCAGTTCTTCCTTGGTGACGATGCCCTTCTCGACGCACAGCGTCGCCAGACTCGTGAGGGAGCGTTCGTAGTAGCTCGCGGAAAGATAGTGGCGCGGCTCCATGCGCTCGATGGCGTGGCGGTACTCGTCCATGTTGAAGATGCCGAGCTTGACCGCCAGCGAGTAGAGCGCGTTGACCCGCTTCTCCCAAGGTTCGTGGAAGGTCTGGGCCTTCAGCGTATAGCGGACGCGGCCGAAACCCTGCCGGCCGCCCATGTCATGAACGCCATCCATGCGCCGGCTCCTAGAGACGAGCGACGCCGATCATGGCGTCCTTGGTGACGATCTTGGCGAGTTCCTCTTCGGACCAGCCCTTGGTGGACTCGGGCTGGACGGGCAGGACCATGTAGCGCGTGTCGGCCGTGGTATCCCAGACGCGGATGTCGATCGACTCCGGCAGGTCGAGGCCCATTTCCTTCAGGACGGTGCGCGACTGGCGCACAACCCGGGCGCGGTACTCGAGATCCTTGTACCAGTCCGGCGGCAATCCGATGATCGAAAAAGCGGTGCACGAGCAGAGCGTACAGACGATCACGTTCTGCAGCGTCGGCGAGTTCTCCAGTACGACCAGGTGGCGGTGGTGCGGCGGCATGGTGAGACCGAGTTCGCCAACCGCGGCGCGGCCGTTGGTCAGCAGGCGCTTCTTGAATTCCGGATCGGTCCAGGCCTTGGCGACGACGCGGGCCCCATTTTCCGGGATCCACTTCTCCTCGACCGTATGCCTGAACTCGTCGATGAACGGCCCGGGGTTCATCCCGCGATCGTGCATCACGGCCTGGATGGCATCGACGCGCCGTTCTATCGTGGCGGTGTCCTGCTGGACATTGCTGCTGTCGGGCATCCGGGGCTCCCTGAAGGCTTGTGGTCTGCGGCCGAGTATACCTTGCCGGCCGAGAGGCACGCAGCTAGAGAAGCCCGGCCTGGAAGGAGTTTATCTAATGTCCGCCATCATCGACGTCCGCGCCCGCGAAATCCTCGACAGCCGCGGCAATCCGACCGTGGAAGTCGACGTCGAGTTGGAGAGCGGTGCACGCGGTCGGGCGGCGGTTCCGTCGGGCGCCTCGACCGGTGCGCACGAGGCGGTAGAACTGCGCGAAGGCGACAAGAAACGCTACGGCGGCAAGGGCGTCCTGAAGGCGGTCTCGGCAGTGAACACCGAGATTATGGACCTGCTGTCCGGTCTCGAGGCACGCGACCAGATCAAGCTTGACCGCGCCATGATCGAGCTCGACGGCACGGCCAACAAGGGCCGCCTCGGCGCCAATGCGATCCTGGGCGTTTCGCTTGCGGTGGCGAAGGCCGCGGCGATGGAGAGCGACCTGCCGCTCTATCGCTACGTCGGCGGCAGCCAGGCCGCGGTGCTGCCGGTGCCAATGATGAACATCATCAATGGCGGCGCCCATGCCGACAATCCGATCGATATGCAGGAATTCATGATCAT
>CAYZQZ010000420.1:0-3896 GCA_964480235.1 uncultured Reyranella sp.
CTGCCGCAGGCCTACGCCTTCGCGACCGACTTCATGGTGCGCGCGATGCAGACAGCGGACTCGCGCGCCGGCATCGATGCGTTCGTGAACAAGAAGCCGAAACCCGACTGGTCGGGCCGCTAGGCGGCGACGCTAAGCCTCGAAGATCAGGCACGTCGTCGTGCCGTGCGCCAGCAGCTTGCCCTGGCCGTCCATGATCCGCCCCTCCGCCGTGCCGACACGGCGGCCGCTGTTCAGAACGACACCCTCGGCCTTGATCGTGCCGGTCTGAGGCGTGATCGGACGGACGAGGCTGATCTTGAACTCGAGGGTGGTCTGGGCGAGCCCCTTCGCCAGGGTCGTCCAGACCGCCAGTCCCATGCAGCTGTCGAGCAGCGTGGCGGACAGACCGCCGTGCACCGTTCCGGATGGATTGAGGTGGCTGTCGTTCGGCTGACAGGCGATGACCACCCGTCCCTTCGCCGCCTCGATCACGTCGTAGCCCAGCGTCCGCGCGATGGTGTTGAGCGGCAACGCGCCGGTCACCAGCCCCTGCACGAATTCGAGTCCGCTCATCTCGCGCCGACGCTCGGCGGAAACGGTTCCGTAGGCCTTGGCGGACATGAACTCTCCCGGGTTGAACGACCAGCCGTCCGACCTTGGGGAATGTTCCGCCGACGCGCTCGCGGGATTCGGACGTGAATGCGACGGCGTCTACTGACGCCAGTCGGTGCCCTTGCCTTCGATCTGGCGCAGCGCTGCCTTCCAGTAGATCTCGCCGTAGGAGGGCGAGGCCCTGTGCGCCTTGGCGCGCTTGCCATAGCCCTCGATCACTTCCGGATCGATCGGGCCCGGCTCCTCGCCCAGGCTGCGCGCGATGATCTCGACCTCGCAGGCGCGTTCCAGCATGTACATGCGGCGCAGCGCACCGGGGATCGTTTCGCCGACCGACAGCAGGCCGTGATTGCGCAGCACGACCGAATTGCCCTTCTGGCAGGTCACGCCGAGCGCGTCGCATTCCTCCTGCGAGGTCGGCATGCCGTACTCGTGATAGACGAGGTCGTCGTAGACGGAGAGAGCGTCCTGGGTGATCGGTCGCAGGCCCTGCTTCAGCACCGACACGCCGGTGCCGGCGCGGGTGTGCGTATGCATCACGCAATTGGCGTCGGGCCGCGCCTTGTAGACGCCACTGTGGATCGTGAAGCCGGCGGCGTTGAACTTGCCGTCCTTGGCGTAGACGTTGCCGTCGATGTCCATCTTTACCAGACTGGACGCGGTGATCTCCTCGAAGTTGTCGCCGTAATTGTTGATCAGAAAGCACTTGGGCTCGCCGGGGATGCGCACCGTCATGTGGGTGTCGATCGTGTCGGTCCAGCCGTACATGTCGGAGATGCGGTAGAGCGCGGCGAGGTCGCAACGCGCCTGCCACTCCGCATCGGTCATGTTGGGACGGTCGACCTGCAACCCTGCATTCATTTCACCCTCCGCAAGCGGAAATCTTCAACGAGACGAAAAGTCTAATGCAACCGGCGCAACGGCGCGACCCGCACAATGCGCGGGTCTGCGACACACAAAATGCGTGTCTGTCTCCGTCAAAGAACCCGAGAACCTCGGTCCCTAGCCGACCTTCAGCCCCTTCATGTATGTCGACGGCACGACCGCCTTGACCGACTGCGCGCGCTTGGCGAGCCAGTAGGCCTGCGGCGACGGAACCGACGCGAAGCTCTTGTCGACACCCAATTTCTGCGCAGCATCCATCGGCCAGTTCGGGTTGTAGAGCAGCTCACGCGCCAGCGCGATCAGGTCGGCCCGGCCTTCCTGCAGGATCTGCTCAGCCTGGTCGGCATGCACGATCAATCCGACCGCCATGGTCATGATGTCGGCGTCGCGCTTCAATCGCTCGGCATAGGGAACCTGATAGCCGTAGGTGACCGGTCCCGCGCTGACCACCGGCGAGCCGCGCATGCCGCCCGAACTGCAGTCGATCACGTCGACGCCCTTGGGCTTCAGGATCTTCGCGAGCGTCACGCTCTGATCGGGCCCCCAGCCGGCATCGTCCTCGACCGAGAATCGCACGAACAGCGGCTTCGAGGCCGGCCAGTGCGCGCGCACGCTCTCGACAACCTCGATGGCGAAGCGCATGCGATTGAGCTCGCTGCCGCCGTACTCGTCGTTGCGGACGTTGGAGAACGGCGACAGAAACTGATGGATCAGGTAGCCGTGCGCCATGTGCAGGTCGAGCACCTCGAAGCCGGCTTCGTGGGCGCGCCGCGCGCCCTGCCCCCAGCGTTCGATCACCTCGGGAATCTCAGCGCGCGTCAGCGCCCGCGGCGTCGGATCGGTCTCGGGCGAGTTGATGGCGCTCGAGGAGACCAGCTCCCAGCCCTCCCAATCCCAGACGTCGGGGCTGTTCTTGAGTGGCGCCCCGCCCTCCCACGGCCGGAATCGCCGGGCCTTGCGTCCGGAGTGGCCGAGCTGGATACCCGGCACGGAATTGTGCTGGCGGATGAAGTCGACGCAGCGCCTGAGGCCGGGAATGTGCGCGTCTTCCCAGATGCCGAGGTCTCCCACCGTGCCGCATCCGCGGCGCTCGACCTTGGTCGATTCCATGATCACCAGGCCTGCGCCGCCGGCGGCGTAGCGGCCGGCATTCATCAGGTGCCAGTCGGTGGCGAAGCCTTTCACCGCGGAATATTGGTGCATAGGCGCCACAACAACCCGGTTCTTCAGGGTCACGTCGCGGATTGAAATCGGCTCGAACAGTTTCGGTCCCGGCATTGTATAGTTCCCGCCCTATGGCACCTGTAGACTCTGCTGTGATCCACGACCGATACGACGACGCGTACCTGCGCAAGATCCTGCGCGAGACCAAGACTATCGCCATGGTCGGCGCGTCGGCCAACTGGAATCGCCCGAGCTTTTTCGCGATGAAGTATCTGCTCGACCGCGGGTACAAGGTGATTCCGGTCAATCCCGCCGCCGCCGGCCAGGAAATCCTCGGCCAGAAGGTTTACGGCTCGCTGACCGACCTTCCGGCCAAGGCCGACATGGTCGACATCTTTCGCAATTCGGATGCGGCCGGCCAGATCACCGACGACGCCATCAAGCATGGCGCCAAGGTCGTATGGATGCAGCTCGGCGTGCGCAACGATGCGGCCGCCAGGCGCGCCGAGGAGGCCGGCCTGAAGGTCGTGATGAACCGCTGTCCCAAGATAGAGCATTCGCGGCTTGCCGGCACGATCGAATGGCACGGCATCGCGAGCGGCGTGATCAGCAGCAAGAAGCGGGCGCTCTGAATGAGCCTGCGCGGCCTCTTGGGCGCAAGGCGGGATGAATTGCGGCACCTGGCCGTTCGGAGCTTACACAATTCGCCGTCAGAACCATTCGCATAGTTTCAATCCGAATCAGGAGGCCGCCATGAGCAAGACCGTCGCCGAAGTCATCGTCGAGACCCTGCAGGCCGCCGGTGTTAAGCGCTGCTGGGGCGTGCCGGGCGATACGTTGAACTACTTCACCGACGCGATCCGGCGCAGCAAGATCGAGTGGGTTCACGTCCGTCACGAGGAAGTGGGCGGCTTCGCCGCCGGCGCCGACGCGCTGCTGACCGGCGAACTCTCGGCCTGCGCCGGCTCGTGCGGTCCGGGCAGTCTGCATTTCGTCAACGGCCTGTTCGAATCGCACCGCAATCGCGCGCCGGTCGTGCTGATCGCGAGCCAGATCACGTCGGACGAGCGCGATTTCGACTTCCCGCAGGAGGTCGACTTCGAACCGATCTACAAGCAATGCAGCGTCTACTGCGCCGAGGTCCGCTCGCCGGCCCAGGCACGGCGCAAGGCAGCCCTGGCGGCCCAGGCGGCACTCGCCAAGCGTGGCGTCGCGGTCCTCATCCTGCCGGTCGATGTCTCGATGGCCACAGC
>CAYZQZ010000421.1:0-3874 GCA_964480235.1 uncultured Reyranella sp.
GCAGAAGCTCGCCGAGTTGCTGTCCGACAGCCACGTCGAGGCTCTGCGTGCCCGCGTGCGCGACAAGAAACCGATCACCGGGCCGACCGAGCAATGGACCGCCGACCTCAAGGACAAGCCCGAGGAAGGTCACACGACCTCGTTCTCGATCGCCGATGCCGAGGGCAACATGGTGTGTGTGACCCAGAGCCTCGGCGCCGTGTTCGGCTCCGGCGTGGTCGTGCCGGACACCGGCGTGTGCTGCAACAACTTCCTTTATTGGGCCGACGTCAATCCGCAGAGTCCCAACCGCGTCAAGCCCGGCGAGATCATGCCGGTCTGCGTGGCGCCCTCGATCGTGACCCAGAACGGCAAGCCGATCATGGCTCTCGGCACGCCGGGCAGCTACGGCATCCTGCAGACGCAGCCTCAGGCCTTCGTGCAGTATGTCGACTACGGCCTGCCCATCCAGCAGGCGATCGAAGCGCCACGCGCACGCCTCACGGACGGTCGCGAAGTGACGCTCGAAACGCGCGTCGATGCCAAGGTGCATGCCGAGCTGCGCGAACGCGGCCATGACCTGACCAGCGGCCCAGACTGGACGATGAAGGTCGGCGGCATGCAGGGCGTCGCGGTCGATCCCGAGACCGGCACCTTCACCGGCGGCTGCGACCCGCGGCGCGACGGCTACTGCGTGCCCGTCTGACGGCGGTCCCCCTGAAGGTCGTCGTGTGAGCGAGCTCGTCCGCGGCCGCTGCCTGTGCGGCACCATAGAGATCGAATTCAAGTATCCGGCCTTCTGGGCCTGGCACGATCATTCCGAGGCCAGCCGCGTGGCGCATGGGGCGGCCTATGCGACCTATGTCGGCTGCTGGCGCAAGAACATCCGGGTCGCGAAGGGCAAGCGAAGCCTCGGCCGCTTCGCGGACGACAGGACCGGGTCGATTCGGACGTTCTGTGCCCGCTGCGGCACGCCGGTGATGTACGAACGCCGGCCGACCTCGCGCATGGTCGACCTTCCGCGCGCGCTGTTCACGACCCGGACCGGCCGCGAGCCGCGCTATCACCGGCACATCGACGAATTGCGGGACTGGATCTACCGGGGCGAGAAGCTGGTGCCGCTCAAGGGCTATCCGGGCGTCGTCTGGGAACGGCCCAAGCCACGCAAGCGGCGCAGCGAGGATTGACCGTTTCGCTCTAGTCTATTTCACCAGCGTCACCACGCGGGTCTGCGAGCGCACGTGCGGGGCGAAGCGGGCCCAGCCGCGCATCGCCGAAAACTCCCGGGTCGTGACAGCCGCGGGCGAGTCCAGTTCATAGACCGTGGTGTAAAGCTTGGTGGCGGTACGCCGGCTCCGGCCGCGGTCGCTTTCGGAGATCTCCCCGGCCGTGACATAGCGGCGGCCCGATTTCACGCCCGGACAAGCCAGGGCATCGGGCAGGTGCACCTCGTCGTACCAGCGGTTCCAGTCGGCCTCGACCGACGCATCGACTTCGGCCGTCACGATCAGGAGGCAGTTCGGCAGCGCGGTCATTCGGCATTCCCCTTGCACGGAGCCCTTGCGTGGCGGCGTCCGGCACGATGGAATGCCGTTCGATGCCGATGTTCAAGAGGGGAACGATCATGCGGAAACTACTTTGGTTGGCGGCCATCATGGCCACCTGCGCTGGCGCCGGCGCCCAGGCCCAGGACACACCGCGCAAGGGCGGCACGATCCGCTTCACCTCGCCTTATGCCGCAAGCTTTGGCAGCCTGGACCTGCATACGACACCGCGCGCCACCGACGAGATCGTCGGCAAGGCAATCAACCGCACGCTCTACAATTGGGACTCAGCCAACAACAAGCTGGCGCTCGAGCTCGCCACGTCGGTAACGGCATCGGCCGATGGCCTGGTCCATACCTTCAAGCTGCGCGACGACGCCTACTTCCATAACGGCCGCAAGATGACGGCAGACGACGTCATCGCCTCCTTCACGCGAATCATGGACGGCGGCAAGGCCTATCCCGGCGCGCGCTTCGTACGCATCATCAAGGGCGCGATCGACGTCGAGAAGGGCCAGGCCAAGGAAATTTCCGGCCTGAAGAAGATCGACGATTTCACGCTCGAGATGACGCTGACCGATCGCGTCGACCCCGGCTACTACTTCTTCGACGGCATCACGGCGATCCTGCCCAAGGAAGAGTTTGAAAAACCGAACTTCGCCTCCAATCCGGTGGGCCTCGGTCCGTTCAAGTTCAAGGAACACATCCCAGGCAGCCGCGTCGTCGTCGAGCGCTGGGAGAAGTTCTACAAGCCGGGCAAGCCATACGCCGACCGTCTGGTGTTCGTGATCATGGCGGAAGCGGCCGCTCGCGACGTCGCCTTCCGTAACAAGGAAATCGATACCTCGATCCTGGGGCCGGCTCAGTACGTTGCCTACCGGGCCGATCCGCAGCTTTCGAAGGGCATACTCGAGGTCGCGGAGATGTTCACGCGCGCGATGCGCATGAATCCGTCGTTCAAGCCGTTTTCAGACAAGCGCGTGCGGCAGGCCATCAATCACGCGATCGACACCGACCTGATCATCAAGCGTTTGGTCAAGGACAAGGCATACCGAGCCGTGAGTTGGCTGCCGCTGTCCTCGCCGGCCTTCGACAAGGCCGTGAAGCCGTACGAATTCAATCCGGACAAGGCCAAGAAACTTCTGGCCGAAGCAGGCTACCCCAACGGCTTCGAATTCGAGTTCACGACCAGTCAGAACGAGAGCTGGGGCCTGCCCATCGTCGAGGCGATGATTCCCTACCTCGACAAGGTTGGCATCAAGGTCAAGCCAAAGCTGGTCGAAGTGACGTTGCTCAGCGACATCCTGATCAAGGGGGAATTCCAGGCCGTCATTTCTTCGACGCTGACCGGCCCCGATTCGCTCGCCGTTCTGCGCTGCTTCTACTCAAAGACGCCGCGTTCAGCCTGCAACTATGTCGACTTCAAGAACGAGAAATTCGACCAGTTGCTCGACGAGGCCGCCCAGACCAGCGACACCACCAAGCGCAACGACCTGCTGCGCCAGGCCAACAACCTGCTCTACGACGAAGCGCCTGTGTGGTTCTTCAATTACAACAAGGCGGTCATGGCCTATCAGCCATGGGTCCATGGGCTGCAGGCCAATCCGACGGAAATCACTCACCAATATTATGAGGACGTCTGGGTCGATTCGACCTCGCCGGCAAAATAGCATCGGATGCCCTCTCCCCCGCTTGAGGGGGAGAGGAACGCCGGTTTCCTAGATGCTCATAGTTCTCGTTCGTCGCCTGACCAACGTCATTCCGACGTTGTTCGCGGTCGTGGCGCTGGTGTTTGTGCTCTTCTCCGTGCTGCCGGGAAGCTTCATCTCCGGCATGTCCGAGGAAGGCCGAACCATCGATCCGGCCGTGATGGAGCGCATGCGGAAGGAAATGGGACTCGACGACCCTCTCCCGACGCGCTTCGCAAAGTACATCGTCCACACAGCGACGGGCGATCTCGGCACGTCATTCCGCACGCGCGAACCCGTGACTCAGCTTATTGCCGCGCGCGTCTGGCCGTCGCTCAAGCTGGTCTTCGCCGCCATGGTGTTCGCGATCGGCGTCGGCGTCACCCTGGGCTTCGTCGCTGCCCTGAAGCCCGGCAGCCTGATCGACACCGCTGCCATGGTCGGCGCGATCTCGGGGCTCTCACTCAGCCAGTTCTGGTTCGGACTGATGCTGATGTACCTCTTCGCGCTCACGCTCGGCTGGCTGCCGAGCTTCGGCTACGGCGACGGCGGCCTGCGCAATCTCATCCTGCCCGCTGTGGCGCTGGGCGTCGGCCCGATGGCCCTGCTCGCCCGCACCACGCGCGCCGCAGTGCTCGACGTGCTCAACGCCGATTTCGTGCG
>CAYZQZ010000422.1:0-3864 GCA_964480235.1 uncultured Reyranella sp.
AACTCGAGACGATCCGCCGCCAGGGCATCAAGATGCTGACCTGCATCATGAACGATGGCGGCTATGGCGCCGAGGTTCACAAGTTCCGCGCCAACGGCGTCACCGAGAAGGAAGCAGTGCACGGCCGCGGCGATCTCGCCGCCGCCGCCACCGGCTTCGGCTTGCGAGGTGCCTCGGTGACGCAACCCAACGCCATGGCCGGGCTGTTCCAGCAGCACCAGGGCGCCAATATCGGCACGCTGTGGGACGTGCACATCGACGACAAGATCGTGTCGCGCGCCTACCGCCGGATTCACTACGGCGAAGCGTGAGTCGCTGCCGCGGTCGCTTCGCCGTCAGCGCAGGCTGATCGCCCTGATGACGTTCTGCGAGGACGAGGTCGCCTCGTCCTGCGACAGGTTGAGATAGAGCCGCGCGCCGTCGATCACCGGCCGCACCAGGTTCGTGGCACCGCCGACCGCGAACAGTTCCAGCACCGTCGAGATGTCGCCGCGGTTGAGGCACACCAGCCGGTTCGCGAGAGTGGGATCCCCAAGCGCCTGGCGGGCGAACACGAACACCGACTTGCCGCCGACCGACGGTGCTCCCAGGTTCCATTGACCGAGATCGGGCGAGCGCGTCAGGGGCTCGCCGTTGGCAAGATCGAGCGCCACCATGAAACGCGGCTGCATGAGGTAGAGTCGCCGCAGGTCGCAGGCCATGCGCGGCCACACCCACTGGGAATCGGCCACGCCCGCGAACCGCCACACCGGTTCGTGACTCACCGCATCGAAGGCGCAGATCCGGCCGGCATTGTCGCCGGCAATGACCAGCGTGCGCGGCCCTCCGCCGCTGACGACGATCGGAGAATAGGAGCAGTCGAAATCGACCCGCCAGCTGTGCTGCGGCTCGCCGGTCGCGGCGTCGAACGACCGCAGCCCCCGGCTGCTGCCGGTGATCACGCTGCCGGCGGTCACCGCGATCGATTCGTTGAGCCCGATCTGCTCGAAGATCGGGATTTCGTTCAGCCGCTGCCAGACCAGGCTGCCGGTCAGCGCGTCGAAGGTCGACAGCGAGGCTTCATCGCCGTCATAGCTCACGACATGGACCCGGCCGGACGCGGCCGCGAGGCGAGCGAAGCTGTTCCAGTTCGCCGACGGCAGCGGCATCTGCCAGCGCGTCGCGCCGTTGGCGACATCGGCGCAGATCAGCACCGTCTGCCGCTCGGCCGGCACGCCATCGATCAGCTTCACGACGTAGAAGCGATTGCCGACGCAGACCGGCGGCGACTGGATGCGCTCCTTGGCCGGCGCATCGACTTGCCAGGTCCAGCGGCGCACGCCGGTCGCGGCATCGAGCGCGAGCAGCACCTCGCCCTGACTGGTCGACGTCGCGGGCGCGAGCAGCAGCGTGTCGCCCGACAGCACCGGCTCGGCGAAGTCGAAGGTGTTGGGATGGCTCGACACGAACCGCCATGCATCGCTGAGCGGCGGGCCGGCGGCGGTCGCCATCCGCCCGTCATGCGAGAGATTGGCGCCCTGCATCCACCAGACGCTGGCGGGCGACGTGGTGTTGAGCAGCTCGGTGGCCGAAAAGGGGAAATCGAAACTGTCGTGCGCCCGTTCGCGCTGTCCGTCGGGCAAAAGCTCGAACCCGTAATCCTGGATACTGCGCCACGCGAACGCGCGGCGCCTGCCCCCTGCGGCGGCGGGTGACGCGCGCTTGCCGCCATGCAGGAAGGTGCCCCGGGGTGAGAGCGCCGCCTTTCCTTTGCCGACCACGATGCGCTTGCGGCCCGGGCTGTCGGCCGCGATTTCACCGACGATGGTGAAGGGATCGCGCAGCACCGGCGCCAGCAGCGGCACGCCACCCACCGTGACCTCCGGAATGGCAGGCCCGCGGAACGGCCGCGTGCTCCGCACCAGAAGGCGATCGCCCTCGCGCGCTTCGGCCGGCGCGAACGTCACGGCCTCCACCGGCGCCCGGGCAGTCCTTCTCTTCACACCTGTCTTGCCGGTCTTCCGCTTCATCTCGCACTCCGTCCTTCGAGGGGCGCGGCGATCGAAGCGATACGCAGCAGCCGGTAAACCGCACGTACTCGCGATGCGAGTACTGTGGCCGAAGACGAGACCGGCCGCCAGCGGCTCGGCCTGCGCGGCGCGTCGGTGAACCAGTGCGGCAAGTCCGCGCCGTTGTTCCAGGAGTACCCAGGCGCCGACTTCGGCTACGGCGAGGCGCAAGCCCCCGCCTCAGGCCGCGCGGCTAGTTCAATCGACAGGTCGCGTCAGGCAATGGCTGCGCGGTCGCGATGTGAACCTGGTGGTTGAAGAACGCGCTGTTGGGACGGCTCTTGCGTTCGACCAGGCGATACGATTCGAGCGTACAGTTCCCGCCCGAGATGCTGAGCGTCGCCTGCTCCTCGACCTGGACGTGCTCGGCGTCGTTCGCCGACAGGTTGGAATTGGTCCGGGTGACGGTGGCGGTGCCGGACAGGACCAGGCGTCCGCCCGACCAGCTCGCCGAGGAGTTCCATGAATAGGTGGCGCCGACCTGCGTGAAGTCGCTCAGGGTCGCGCTGCACTGCCGATCGCCGTTCGACGAGGCGGTGCCCGCCCTGAGGTCGTACTGGATCGTGCCACTCAGCGGGCCCTGGTCGGCGCTTTGCAGCCTGCAGACCGAGGCGACCAGCGCGCCGCTCAGCCGAGCTCCGCCCCCCCGACCGCCGCCGTCGAGCGCGCGGAACACCGCCTGCCCGTCATCGTCGGTCCGGCCGTCAGGCGTCACGGCGCCCCGCTCGTCGGTGACGAACCGGGTCTGCAGCGGCGCCACGACGATGCTCTCGCTGCCGCCGGTGAAGAGCGGCGGCACCAGCGGCGCCGGCTGGCTGGCGCGCTGCTCTTGCTGCCGCGCCGCGTTGATCGGCAGGACCGTTGCCTGGTCGAGAGTCGATGTCGGGATCGCCGCCGTCATCGGCACGTAGGTCTGGTCCGACTGGCAGGCCGTCACTGCAAGCACCAGCCCGAGCACCATCACCGTCGTGCTCACCCCCATCCGATGCATTGCCTGCTCCCCGATCGATGCGCCGCGACAATGGCGGAAAACGCTGGTCCGCAAAAGCGCCCAAGGCGGATGACGATTGAGTCGCCCCCCATTCGGAGGGGGAAGAAGCGGCGGGTGCGCCAACTGCGCGAACTGCACAAACGCCGGCCGGCCTGTACCACTGCCTGGAAATAATGCGGGCGATTTCCCACCCCCGGAAACTCCTCTAAGGTCTCCCCCCTGAAATCCAGGAGGAGACAAGACGTGAGCATCGCCGCCGCCGCAGCCGCCGCCCAGGCCACCCCGAAATCCAAGCCCAAGCGGCCCGACGTCGAGGCCGAGCTCAACAACCTCGCCATGTCGAAGGAGAGCCAGCCGCTGTTCGACGCAGTGAAGGCTCACATCGCGGAGAACGTCGCGCCGATCATCGAAGAGTTCCAGCGGCTCGGAGAGGGCCGCAAGGACCGCTGGAGCTGGGCGCCGGGCCAACTCGAGCTGCTGGAGAAGGCAAAGGACAAGGCCAAGAAGTCCGGCCTGTGGAACTTCTTCCTGCCGCACTCCGAGATCGGCCGCGGCCTGACCAACCTCGACTACGCCTACATCGCAGCCGAGCTCGGCAAGTATCCGCTCGCGTCCGAGTCACTCAATTGCTCCGCGCCCGACACCGGCAACATGGAAGTGCTCGAACGGGTGGGAACTCCCGAGCAGAAGGAGAAGTGGCTGAAGCCGCTGCTGAACGGCGAGATCCGCTCGGCCTATGCCATGACAGAACCGGGCGTCGCCTCGTCCGACGCCAAGAACATCGCCACGCGCGCCGAGCTGGTCGGCAACGAGTGGGTGATCAAC
>CAYZQZ010000423.1:0-3859 GCA_964480235.1 uncultured Reyranella sp.
TCTTTCGTACTCTTGCCGTTACCACTCTCGTTGCCGCCGGCCTCGGGCTCGCGGCACCCGCCTTCGCCGGCGAATGCCCGGCGGGCCAGATGCGTGCCGACGCCACCAAGCCGGTCAATTATGGCCCGAAGGCCGTGACCGACATGGTGCTGTCGCAGATCGATCTCGGCGGCGAAAAGCTTGCCCTGAAGGGCCACCTGATGCGCGTCCGCAAGCTCGAGATCCAGCCCGGCGGCATCGTGCCCTGGCACAGCCATGGCGACCGGCCGGCGCTGATCTACGTCATGTCGGGTGAAATCTACGAGCACGCCAGCAACTGCGCCGTGCCGATCCTGCACAAGGCCGGTGAAGTGGCGAAGGAGACGCACGCCACGTCGCACTGGTGGAAGAACGACGGCAAGACCCCGGTAGTGCTGCTGTCCTTCGACATCCAGCACGATCCCAACGACCACAACATGTGATCGAACGGATCCGCATCATGTCGGTTGCCCTGCGCGCGTTCACGATCGGCCTCACCGCCTTTCTGACCGTGGTCGACCTGTTCGCGACGCAGGCCATCCTGCCTTCGCTCGCCGCCGCCTATGGCGTCTCGCCGGCGGCGATGGGCTTTGCCGTCAATGCCAGCACCATCGGCATGGCGGCCGGCGGTCTCGCCGTCGCCGTGTTCGGCCGCAAAATCGACCAGAGACGCGGCATCCTCGTCAGCCTGGCAATCCTGTCGGTGCCGACCCTGCTGCTGGCGACGATGCCGTCGCTCCCCCTCTTCACCGGCCTGCGCATCGTCCAGGGTGTCTGCATGTCGACGGCCTTCGCGCTCACGCTCGCCTATCTCGGCGAGCACACCAGCGCCGCCGATACGGCGAGTGCCTTCGCGGCCTACATCACCGGAAACGTCGCCTCGAACCTGTTCGGGCGCCTGCTCGCCGCTGGCGTGGTCGATCATCTCGGACTGGCGGCCAACTTCTACGTCTTTGCCGCTCTCAACCTGTCCGGCGCCGTCCTAGTCTGGTTCACTGTCGAGCGCACCCCGCCATTGGTCGAGACAGACATCAGCCCGCAGATGAGGAAGGGCACGCCGCTCGAGGCCTTTCTTTCCCATCTCTCCAACCCGGCGCTGCGCGCGGCCTTCGCGATCGGCTTCCTGATCCTCTTCGCCTTCATCGGCACCTTCACCTACGTCAACTTCGTGCTGGTCGGCCCGCCCTTCGGCGTCGGCATGATGATGCTGGGCGCGGTGTACTTCGTGTTCCTGCCGTCCGTGATCACCACGCCGCTGGCCGGCCGGGTGGCCAACCTGCTCGGGACGCGACCGACCGTGATCGCTTCCTTTGTCCTCGCCATTGCAGGCCTGCCGCTGCTGCTGAGCGGCAGCTTCGCGGCGGTGCTGCTCGGTCTCGCACTGGTCGGCGTGGGCACGTTCTTCGCGCAGGCGACCGCCACCGGCTTCGTCGGGCGTGCCGCCACGTCCGATCGCGGCGCAGCGAGCGGACTCTATCTAGCCAGCTATTTTCTCGGCGGCCTCGTCGGCAGCGCTGTGCTGGGTCAGGTCTTTGATCGTCTGGGCTGGGTGGCGTGCGTGATTGGCATCGGTGCGGCGCTCGCGCTCGGAGCGCTGCTCGGGCTTCGGCTGGTCATAGCTCCCGGCAATCGAGCCGATGCCGCATCGGCATTTCAGTCGCAGGCGCCCGGCACTCAATCTGCCGCCACGCACTGACGCGCAACCTCATCACGGAGAAACCCATGTCCAACTGCATCGCTCAAGCCTGCTCCGGCGCCCTGCTCGCCTTCGCGCTCCTGTTCTCGCACTCTGGCCACGTCAATGCCGAAGGCGTGAAGCCGCCGGTGTCTGCCTCCGGCGTCATCGCCATCAAGAGTGCCTACGACGTCGCCGGCACGGTCGACCGCCTGAAGAAGGACATCGCTGCCAAGGGCATCATGTTCTTCCAGGAGATCGACCAGGCTGATCTTGCCGGCAAGGCCGGCATTGAGCTGCGTCCGTCGGTGCTGCTGATCTTCGGCAACCCGCCGCTCGGCACGCAGTTCCTCGCCGCCAACCCCCAGGCCGGGCTCGACTGGCCGGTGCGCATGCTGGTCTATCGCGATGCCCAGGGCCAGGTGTGGGTCGCCTGGACCGATTTCGAATGGATCGCCAAGCGCCACGGCGTGACGACGCGCGACCAGCAGTTCCACATGGCCACCGAGGTCGCCGCCTCGATCGCCTCTAGCGCGGCGTCGCGCTAGGCTTACGTCCGATGGTCAAGCGCCTCATTGACATGCCGGAGGCGGAGGCTCTCCACCTCCGGCGAATCGAATGCCCGACCTATGACGACACGCCGTTGCTGGCGGGCAGGAAGCTGGCCGGGCGGCGCGTCGCCATCATCTCGACGGCGGGCCTGCACAGGCGCGGCGACCGGCCATTTCGTCCCGGTGACGGCAGCTATCGCGTGATCCCGGCGGAAACGCCGGCCAATTCGCTGGTGATGAGTCACATCTCGGTCAATTTCGATCGCACCGGCTTTCAGCAGGATCTCAACACCGTGTTTCCGATCGACCGTCTGCGTGAGCTGGTCAGCGACGGCACGGTGGGCACCATGGCTGACGTGCACTATTCCTTCATGGGCGCGTTTCCGCCCGCCGCGGCCGAGCCGCATGCGCAGCACCTCGCCGGTCTCCTGAAGGCCGACAAGGTCGATGCCGCCCTGCTGGTTCCGGTTTGACCCGCCTGTACGCGCGCCGTGGGCGCGCTGGGCCATTTCCTCGAGCGTCAGGGCATTCCAACGGTCGGCATCAGCCTGGTGCGTGAGCACACCGAGACCGTGCGGCCGCCACGCGCGCTTTGGGTCACCTTCGAACTCGGCCGTCCCTTCGGTCTGCCTGACGATCCCCCGTTCCAGCGCCGCGTGCTCAAGGCCGCGCTCGATCTGCTGGACCGTACCGACGGGCCGGTACTGGCGGACTATCCCGAGCACGTACCCGAGGTCACCGACTTCAGTGGCTGGGCCTGTCCGATCAACCTGGCGCCCGGCGCCGTCGATTCCCTAACGGCCGAAATCGACCGACTGGCGACGTGGTACGACCGCGCGCGGGCCGCACACGATCGCACCACGGTCGGCATCTCGGGCCTGGACATGCCGGCGGCCGGCGCGCTGGTCGAACAGGCGCTGAACGGTTCACTGCCGGAGGCACAGGGTCTGAAGGAAGCAATCGACGATCTGCGGGCCTACTACCTGGAGGCCGCGTCGGCGTTTCCCGATCCCGGCACGCCGGCGATGCGCAAGAAGTGGTTCTGGGAAGAGACGAAGCTCGCGCAGGCGATGCTGGCGCTCCAGCCGAAGCTCGCCGCCAGCGAGGATGCCCAGCACAAGATCCTGGGCAACCTGACCCTTATTCCGGCGTCGGAGAGACACCGGCTGAAGTGATCTTCCCCATTCAAATGGGGAAGTGCCCGCGCTCTTGGCGCGGGCGATGGGGTCATGCCCGTCCGGCCCTGAGTTTGTCCTGAGGGCGGCTGCGCCGCCCTCAGGGGACCACCTCTCCATGTGAATGGGGAGGAAGATCACGTTCAATGACTCCCCGGCCCGGTGATCAATCGCGCGCCCGACTGGAAGGTCACGTACGACCACATCCAGTCGAGCATCACGACCAGCCGATTGCGAAAGCCGATCAGAAAGCTGACATGCACCAGGCCCCACAACAGCCAGGCGATGGTGCCGTCGAAGCGGATCCAGCCGAAGTCGGCGACCGCGGCACGGCGGCCGATCGTGGCCATGGTACCGAAGTTGCGATAGCGGAATGGCCCGGGCGCGGGCATGCCGGAAAGCCGGGCCCGCAGCACGCGCGCGACATAGGCGCCCTGCTG
>CAYZQZ010000424.1:0-3852 GCA_964480235.1 uncultured Reyranella sp.
CTGGCCAAGGAACTGTCGCGCCGCGCCACCGGCCGGACGCTCTACATCCTCGACGAGCCGACCACGGGCCTGCACTTCGAAGACGTGCGCAAGCTCCTGGAGGTCCTGCATCGCCTGGTCGAGGGCGGCAACACGGTGCTGGTGATCGAGCACAATCTCGAAGTCATCAAGACCGCCGACTGGATCCTCGACATGGGCCCGGACGGCGGCTCGGGCGGTGGCCGGATCGTGGCCGAGGGCGCGCCCGAGGAAGTCGTGAAGGTGCGCGAGAGCTATACCGGCCAGTATCTCGCCCGGCATCTGCCGCGCAGTTCGGCTGCGAAGAAGCGGGCCTAGCCGCCTGTCCAGCGGCGTTCCCACGTGATCTCGCCCAGCGCGTAGCTGAACTGCCGTTCGACCACGGCGGGTGTGGCGTCCGAAGCATCGCCCTGGCGTTCTGCAACCCGCGCCTGGGCAAGTTGCTTTGGAATATCGAGCCAGAGGCCCTGAAAGGGCACTGCGAGCCGCCGGCCGAGGGATTCTGCCGCGTCCCGCTCCTCACGCCTGGCAAAAACGGCATCCAGCACGACGCTTTGACCGGCGCGCAGCAGGCGCTCGGCACGCTCCAGCATGGCGGCATAGACTTCCGCCGAAGCCTCCGGCGTGTAGCTGCCGGCAGGCATGCGCTCTTCCAGGGAGATGCCGGCCAGCCGTTTGCGCTCGACGTCGGAGCGCACAACCACCGCGCCCGGACTGCGGCCGAGTGCCGGCGCCTCCTTGAGGGCGAGCGTGGTTTTCCCACTCCCCGACAGTCCACCGATTGCCCACAGCACAGGCGGCGACTGCCGCAGCAGGTCCAGCGCGGTGCGCTGATAGGCACGTGCCTTTTCGTCGATCGTGTCGTGGATCGCGGCGTTCGCGGCATCGACATAGGCTCGGATCGCAGCCCGGCGGCCAAGGAACATCGGCAGAAGGGCAAGTCCCTCCTCGTGATTGCCCGGCATCCGCCAAAGCCATTCGTTCAACAGGCGGTTGGCCAAACCGCGCAGGCCGCGATGGCAGAGATCCATTAGGGTGAAAGCCAGGTCGTACAGCACGTCGATGGTGGCGATGCGCGGCGAGAATTCGATGGCGTCGAACGGGACCGGCTTACCCTCCAGCAGCACGATATTTCGAAGATGCAGGTCGCCATGGCAGCGCCGCACCCAGCCTTCGGCACGTCGGCGGGCCACCAGATCGAGATGCGGCGCCAGCGAGAGCGGCATCGCTGCAGCCAGCGCCTCGCTCACCTCGGGCAACAACCGCGTACCGTGCTCGCGCATCTGACGGACATCGGCAGCGATCGAACGCTCATAGGACTCCGGCGTCCCGAACTCGGCCCGTACCGGCGGCAGGCCGGCATGAAACGACGCTACCCTGGCTCCCAGGGCTGCCATCAATTCCGCCGTGAGCGCCCCGCGCTCGGCCATGCCGTCGAACAGATTGCCGTCGTCGAATCGGCGCATGACGACCAGCCAGTCGATGACTGGCGCTTCCTTGCGCCCGTCAGCATGCACCGGCTCGACGCCGAGATAGATCTCCGGCGCCAGGCGCGCGTTGATGTCGATCTCGGCCGCGCACATCGCATGCCGAAGCTCGACGGTGGAGAAATCCATGTAGGGAAAGCGGACCGCGCGCTTCATCTTGTAGGCCCGGTCTCCCGCCAGAAAGACCAGCGCGCCGTGCGTTTCGATGCGGCGGTCCGGCTTCAGGGTACGCTCGAGGACAGCCACGGCGCGCGACTGGTCTTCGACCACGAAACTTGACCTGACGCTCACACCGTCAGTCCTTTGCCATTCGCGGCTCGTGGTCGTTCCAGGGATCGATGTGCAGGATGATCTCGGCCTCGGGAAAGCCCTGCTGGATCTCGTCCTGGATCGAGTCGCCGATGACGTGGGCACGGCCCAGCGACATGGTGGGCTCGAGAACGACATGGAGTTGGATGAACTTGGTCAGCCCCGACGAGCGCGTACGCAGATCGTGGGTACTGCGCACCGATGGATGGCGCCCGACGATCGACAGGATACGCTTGCGGTCGGCTTCGGGCAGTTCGCGATCCATCAGTACGTCGATGGCGGTGCGGCCGATCGACCAGGCACCGATCACGAGATAGACCGCCACGCCGAGCGCGACGCCAAGGTCGATCAGCGGCTGCTCGAAGCGGGACGCGGCGACGAGACCGATGCCAACGGCAATGTTGGTGATGAAGTCCGTCGTGTAGTGCGCCCGGTCGGCGGCAACCGCCAGAGAACCGGTGCGGCGGACGACGTAGTTCTGGAACCACATCAGGCCGAGCGTGAACAGGATCGCAACGGCGCTCACCGCCACGCCCAGCGTCTCGGCCTGGAGCGCACGCGGATGCAGGTAGCGGTCGATCACGGTCAGTCCCAGGCCACCTGCCGAGGCGGCGATGAAGCCCGCCTGTGCCACGCCGGCCAAGGCCTCCGCCTTACCGTGCCCGAAGCGGTGTTCGGCATCAGCCGGCTGCAGCGCCTGACGGATCGCGAGAAAGGTGATCAACGAGCTCACCAGGTCGAGCGACGAATCGATCAGCGACGACAGCATGGCCACCGAATCGGTCGCCAGCCATGCCGTCGCCTTGCCGACGATCAGGAGCGTGGCCACCGACATCGAGGCAATGCTGGCCAGCCGCATCAGGCGGCCGGCCGCCTGCGGGTCACCGCTCAGGGATACAGGGTGCGCGTGGTCCATGGCGCCTCGACGGAGGTACGGCGGTATTCCAGCCGGTCATGCAGCCGAAACGCCTGATCCTGCCAAAATTCGATCAGCGTCGGCTGCAGGCGGAATCCCGACCAGTGCGGCGGTCGCGGCACAGCCCCCACCAGGTAGCGGGCACCGAACTCGGCGACCCGTTTCTCCAGCGCGAAGCGACTCTCGAGCGGCCGCGACTGCTCCGAGGCCCAGGCCCCGATCTGGCTGCCGCGCTGGCGGGTGGCGAAATAGGCGTCCGCCTCCTCGGGGGTGGTCTTGGCGATCGGGCCCTCGATGCGGACCTGGCGCTTCAGCGACTTCCAATGAAACAGCAGCGCCGCCTTGGGATGGGCCTGCAACTGCTCGCCCTTGCGGCTCTGGTAGTTGGTGTAGAAAACGAAGCCTGCAGCATCGAAATCCTTGAGCAGGACCATACGGGCCGAGGGCGTGCCGTCCGGCCCGACCGACGCCAGGGTCATGGCCTCCGGGACGTCAGGCTCGCTCTTCTTGGCCTCCTCGTACCAGCCGGCGAACAGGGCTAGAGGGTCAGTATTCTCCGGTATCATGACCACAATATGAGGGGCTGTGGGCCGCCAAACCACCGGCATCTTGTCCCAAATCCCATCCCCCGCTAAGAACGAGCCATGACAAATGGACAATTGATGGCCGGCAAGAAGGGCCTTGTGATGGGCGTCGCCAACGAGCGGTCGATCGCCTGGGGGATTGCCAAAGCCTGCCACGACCACGGAGCCGAACTCGCCTTCACCTTTCAGGGCGAGGCGCTGGAAAAGCGAGTGCGCCCGCTGGCGAGTTCGATCGGGGCCAAGATCGTGGTGCCCTGCGACGTCACAAGTCCGCAAAGCATCGACGCCACCTTCAAGGAGATCGAGAAGAGCTGGGGGACCTTGGACTTCCTGGTCCATTGCATCGCCTTCTCGAACAAGGACGAGTTGCGCGGCCGCTTTCTCGACACCTCGTCGGACAACTTCAATCTCACCATGAACGTCAGCTGCTACTCGCTGGTCGCCGTGTCGCAACGCGCCGTGCCGCTGATGAAGAACGGGGGCAGCATCCTCACGCTGACCTATTACGGCGCCGAGCGCGTCATCCCGCATTACAACG
>CAYZQZ010000425.1:0-3842 GCA_964480235.1 uncultured Reyranella sp.
GCGGTTACGCGCTTTTCGGGCGGAGCCCGAAAACGCGGACGCGACGGAGGGGTCATGGGTCACGCACTCGTTGTTGCCCTTGACCCCTCCGTCCGCGAAGACGCGGACACCTCCCCATCTGAATTGGGAGGACGCGCTCAGCCATGACCACCCTCCAGCTCCCACGCCCCTTCCTGCGCCGCATCTCCTTCCTGCGGCGCAACCGCTGCAGCGTGCTGGTGTTCGCGCTGTGCGTGATGATCATGGTCAGCCCGCTGATGTCGGCGTCGCGCACCAGCGGCCTGCTGCTCGTGCTGGTGCTGCTCGGCCTGCTGGTGCTCGCGACCTGGGCGCTGCGCGTCGGCCGGCGCACCTTCTGGATGGCGGTGGCGCTGGCCGTCGTGACCGGCGCGCTGCTCGTGGCGCACCGCGCCTCGGGCTACGAGCTGATGCCGTTCGTCCAGGCCATGTCGGCTGTCTACATGGGCGCGGTGACGATCCTGGTGCTGCGCTACGTGCTCGACTACCACCTGATCACCACCGACAAGGTGTTCGGCTCGGTCGCCGCCTACATCCTGATCGCCTTCTCCTTCGCCAGCCTGTTCGGCCTGCTGCTCGCCTTCGATCCCAAGGCCTTCTACGTCGCCAGCGTCAACGATCCCGACGGACGGCTGAGCTGGGCGGACCTGATGTACTTCTCCTTCACGGTGCTGACGTCGACCGGCTTCGGCGAGATCACGCCGGTGACCGGCATGGCGCGCAGCCTGATCGTGATCGAGCAGGTGCTGGGCGTGATGTACGTGGCCTTCCTGGTGGCGCGGCTGGCCAACCTCTACGGCTATCACAGCCGGCGCTAGCGCATGTCGGCGCGTGCCCCGGAATGGATCGCCCGCCTGGCGCTGGCCGTGGGCGCGGTGGTGGTCTCGCTGCTGGCGCTCGAGATCGGCATCCGCGCCTGGCACGGCGGGGGCGCGCTGCTCGACTGGCGCAACGAGTTCCTGCCGGGCACGGCGGGTGGCGTCGCCGAGAGCGACATAGGCCGCTTCCTGCGCGACCCGCTGCTGGGCTTTGTCATGCGCCCCAACTTCACGTCGTCCGCCGCGACGCATGACGCCGCGGGCTTCCGGGTCGTGCCCGGCGGCGCGCCCTCTGAGGGTTCGCCGATCCTCGTGGTGGGCGATTCCTTCGCCTATGGCGACGACGTCGCCGACGACGGCGCCTGGCCCGCGCTGCTGCAGCCCCTGGTCCGCCGCCGCGTGCTGAATGCCGGGGTGCCGGCCTACGGGCTCGACCAGTCGATCCTGCGGCTGGAGCGGCTGGTGCCCGAGTGGCGGCCCGCGCTCGCGATCCTGGCCTTCATTCCCGACGACGTGCGGCGCCTCGAGATGAGCCGCAGCTGGGGCGCCGGCAAGCCGTACTTCGTGCTCGAGGGCGAGGCCCTGCAGCTGCGCAACGTGCCGGTGCCGCCCGATCCGCCGCGCCGCGCCGACGTCTCGCTGTGGCATCGCCTGCTCGGCTGGTCCTATCTGCTGGGCGCCGTGGAGACGCGCGTGCTGCTCGATCGCCACGAATGGATCGGCGATTCCGTGCGGGCCCTGCCGCGCGGCAGCGGCGAGATGCTGGTGTGCCCGTTGATGGCGCGGCTCGCCCGGGTCGGCGTGCCGGTCCTGGTGGTGGCGCAGTATGAGCCGCGCGGCTGGCGGGACGCCGCCTACGATCGCGAGCAGCGCCGGCTGTCGGCACAGGTCCTGGCGTGTGCCCGCGCCGCGGGGATGGCGACGCTCGACCTCCATGCCGACACCGATCGCGCGGTCCGGGCAGAGGGTTACGACGCGATCTTCTATGGCTATCACCACACGGCGCGGGGCAATCGCCTCGCCGCCGAGGCGATCGCCGCGCACCTCCGCCGGCTCGAATGGCCGCCGGCGCCTTGATGGACCGGACGGAAGCTCCGAAGATACCGACATGCCCGACACGCTCGTTTCCCGCCCCATTCCCCGCGACGGCCTGGTGATCGTCGCCAAGCGCGACTGCCCGACCTGCGTCATGGTCGAGCCGGTGATGCGCGCGCTCGACCAGGCGGGCCCGCTCACCGTCTTCACGCAGGACGATCCGGCGTTCCCGTCGGGCGTGAAGACCGTGGTCGACGATCATGCGCTGGAGCAGTCGTTCCATCTCAAGGTCGAGACCGTGCCGACCCTGATCCGCTTCAAGGGCGGGAAGGAAGTCGAGCGCACCGTGGGCTGGGATCGCGCCGAATGGCTGCGCGTCGCGGGCGATGTCGCCAAAGGCGACGGCCTGCCGGCGTGGCAGCCGGGTTGCGGCTCCAAGTCCGTCGAGCCCGGCGTGCAGGAAGCGCTGATCGCGCGCTACGGCGACACCGGCCTGAGGTCGCGCCAGGTTGCGGTCGGCAACTGGGACGATCCGTGGGAAGCCTGCTTCGAGCGCGGCTGGAGCGACGGACTTCCCGTCGTGCCGCCGACCGACGAGCGCATCCTGCGCATGCTGGGCGGCACCGAGCGCAAGCCGGACGAGATCGTCGGCAACATCCCACCCAACCTGTCGCCCTGCACGGTCGAGAAGGTCGCGATCAACGCGGTGATGGCGGGCTGCAAGCCGGAATACATGCCGGTGGTGCTGGGCGTGCTCGAGGCGGCGCTCGATCCGCTGTTCACGATGCACGGCCTGCTCTGCACCACGCACTTCTCCGGGCCGCTGGTGATCATCAATGGCCCGATCGCCAAGTCGATCGGCATGAACTCCGGCGTCAACGCGCTGGGCCAGGGCAACCGCGCCAACGCCACCATCGGCCGAGCCCTGCAATTGATCGTGCGCAACGTGGGCGGCGGCCTGCCCGGCGCGATCGACCGCGCCACGTTGGGCAATCCCGGCAAGTACACCTTCTGCTTCGCCGAGGACGAGAGCGATCCCGAGTGGGAGTCGCTCGCCGAGCGCCGCGGCATCGCCCGCGGCAAGAACGCCGTCACGCTGTTCCACGGCGAGGGCGTGCACGGCTTCATCGACCAGAAGTCGCGCACCCCGGAGGAGCTGACCCGCTCGCTGGCGATGGGCCTGTTCGGCGTCGGGCACCCCAAGCTCTGCGACGCCGGAAACGCCGTGCTGGTGCTGACGCCCGAGCACTACAAGATCTTCAAGGACGGCGGCTGGAACCGGCGCCGCATCGAGGACGAGCTGTTCCAGGCGCTGAAGCGGCCGGGCAAGGACCTGATCTGGGGTGCGCAAGGCGTGGCCGAGGGCCTGCCGCCGAAATACGCCGACCAGACGGTCGACAAGTTCCAGCCGATGCCGGACGGCGTGCTGATCGTTCGCGCCGGCGGCCCGGCCGGTCTATTCTCCGCCATCATCGGCGGCTGGCCCGGTCAGCGGGTTCGCGAGGAATGCCAGGCGGTGACGCGTGAAATCAGATAGGGAGAATCGCTGATGAACGAGCAGATCAAACTGCGCGATCCGACGGCGGAGAGTTCACCGGCGCGCCGCGCGCGGCTGGCGCCGCCCCGGTCGCTCGAGGGCAAGACCGTGGCGCTGATGGATATCGGCAAGTCGCGCGGCAAGGAGTTCATCGACCGGCTGGAAGGCCACTTCAGGAAGGCGGGCGTCGCGACCAGGCGCTACGCCAAGCCGACCAACACCAAGGTGGCGCCGCTCGCGGTGATGCAGCAGATCGCGGCCGAGGCGCAACTCGCCGTCATTGCCTTGAGCGATTGAGGCTCATGCACATCGTGCAGTCTGCACGACCTCTACAATCTCGATAACCGCGGGCTTCCCGGCGTGAACATCGTCACCACCGAGTTCGTCGACGGCGTCACCGCGCAGTCCGATTCCCTGGGCTTCGAGCCCGCCGT
>CAYZQZ010000426.1:0-3837 GCA_964480235.1 uncultured Reyranella sp.
CAGGTGCACTTGACGTCGGCCGACGTGAACGGCTTGCCGTCATGCCACTTCACGCCCTGGCGCAGCTTGAAGGTGAGCTGCGTCTGGTCGGGATTGTACGACCAGCTCTCGGCGAGCTCCGGCACGATGTGGTCGGGGCTGTTCACCTTCTCCTTCGGATCGAAGAAAACGAGATTGTTGAACACGCCCATGAAGGGCTGGTTCACGGAAATCGTCGACTCCTCGTGGATCGAGGCCGAGGGCGGGTTGTCGCGATGGGAAATGCGGAGCGTGCCACCCTGCTTCTGGGCGAACGCCGGGGCAGCCGTCATCACCAAGGCAGCCGAACTCACGGCAAGGAATGCCCTACGAATACGCATCTCGATGTCCTCCCAGACGCTGAACGCTACGCTTGGTTTTCTTCCCCGTGCGGCGAGGCTAACACATCGAGTGCAACGGCCAAGCCCTAAACGCCTCGTCCGGCCACGATGCGAAGCCTTGTTTCGCGGTCAGGCGGAGGGGCCCTTCAACTCGATCTGGTTTCCTTCGGGATCGTGGAAATAGACCGACGGACCGGTGCCTTCCGCGCCGTAGCGCTGGACCGCCTCGCCCACGGTCGCGCCCAGCGGCTCCAGCCGCGCTGCAATCGCGTCGCGGTCGAACGGTTCCACCCGGAAGGCGAGGTGATCCATGTTGCCGCCGTCTTTTGGACGGTCATGCTCGATCAGGTCGAGCATCGAGGCGCCGGCCCGCATCTGCACCAGCTTGAGGCGATCGATCGTGCGCTCGACCTTGAAGCCCAGCGCCTGCTCGTAGAAGCGCACCATGCCGTCGAGATTTCGCACCCGCAGCACGACATGGTCGATCCGTTCGACATGGAAGGACATGGAGATTAGCCTACTCCCCGTCATCAGGAGGCGAAAGCGGGGGAAACATGGCTACGGCAGTGAACGCCGCCAAGGCGCGGCTGAAGAAAAACCAGCTCGCGGTCGGCATCGGCATCCGGCTGGTGCGCAATGTCGACATCATCAAGGTGATGAAGGCCGCCGGCTACGACTGGCTGTTCCTCGACCTCGAACACGGCGTGATGTCGATCGAGACCGCGGCCGAGATCTGTGTCGCCGCGCAGGATTCCGGCATCGCGCCGATCGTGCGCGTCCCCTACGGCGAACTCGCGATGGCGACGCGGCTGCTCGATGGCGGGGCGCTTGGCATCGTGATCCCGCATGTCGACACCGCTGAGGAGGCGAAGGAGATCGCCGACCGGCTGCGCTATCCGCCGCTCGGTCACCGCTCGGTCGGTGGCGGCCAGGCGCAGTTCGACTACGCCGCCATGAAGATGGGCGACTTCATCAAGAAGGCGAACGACAACGTGCTGGTCACGGTGATGATCGAGACGCCGAAAGCAGTGAAGAACGCCGACGCGATCGCCGCCGTGCCCGGCATCGACGCGCTGCTGGTCGGATCGTCCGACCTCTCGGTCGAGATGGGAATCCCGGGCGAGAACGGCCATCCCAAGATCCAGGAGGCAGTCGACAAGGTCATTGCCGCCTGCAGGAAGCACAAGAAGTTCCCCGGCATGGGTGGCGCCTACAGCGAGGAACTGCTGGGCCTCTATATCGGCAAGGGCATGAAGATGCTGCTGGCCGGCAACGACCTGCCAATGCTCACGGGCGCCGCCAAAGCGCACAACGCCAAGGTGCGCTCGATGGTGAAGGTGCGCGGGAAGAAGAAGTAGCGCGTTCTTCCCCGTTCATATGGGGAAGCGCCCCGCCCGTCAGGGCGGACGGGGTCATGAAGACCAGCCGAGAACTCATGACCCTTCCGTCGCGGTGGGACCGCGACACCTCCCCATTTTGAATGGGGAGGAGGTCCTTATCTCTTCCCTTCGATCTCGATCTCGATCAGGTGCGGCTTGCCGGTCCTGAAAGCGGCCGCCACGGCGGCCTTGATATCGTCGGCCTTGGCGACGTGCGTGCCGGCGACGCCCATGCCCCTGGCCATCTCGACGAAGCCCATGGTCGGACCGCTCAGGTCCATGTGCATGTAGGGCTTGTTGCTCTTCACATCGAAGCGCGCGCGGTAGGCGTCGATATTGTGCTTGAGCACGCGGTACTCGCGGTTGGCCAGGATCACGAACACGATCGGAAGGTCGTGATGCGCCGCCGTCCAGAGCGCCTGGATGGAATACATCGACGAGCCGTCACCCGACATGCAGAGGATCGGCTTGCCCGGCTTGGCGACCGACACGCCGATGGCGCCGGACAGGCCTTGGCCGATGCCGCCGCCGCGGCCGGAGAAATAGTCGTCGGCGCCTTTGAAGGTGAAGGTCTTGAACAGGTCGAGGTTCGCCGTGATGGTCTCGTCGACCATGATGGCGTTCGCGGGCGCACCGGCCTTCACCTCGGCCATGCAACGGGCCATCGAGGTCGGCGTGCGCGCCCACGCCTTTTCGACGCGTGCCTTCTGCGCGGCATCGTCGGCATCGCGCTGCGCCTTCAGCGCCTCGTTGCGCCGCTCAGCGACATCGACCTTTGGCAGCGCCGCAAGCAACGCGTCCAGGGCCCAATGGACATCGGCCAGCACGCCGGCGTCGACGGCAAAATTGTACGCAAGCCGCGATTGCCCGGCTTCGATCTGCAGGACCTTGGCTCCGGCGGGGAAGGGCGAGCCGGTCGCGTACCAGACTTCCTCGAAGAACGGGCCGCCGACCATCAGCACGAGATCATTCTCCGCGAACTGCTTCGCCACCCCGGGTGCGTCGAAGGCGAGCGTGCCCCGATAGGCCGGATGATCGGTCGGGAACGAATTCCGGCCGCGCAGGCCCTCGAACCACACCGCGGCGCCAGCCTTCTCGGCGAGTTTCACCAGGGTGGTGACGGCGCCCGCGCGCGCGACGTCGTCGCCGGCCACGATGGCCGGGTTCTTGGCCGCCGCGATCAACTTCGCCATGGCGACGATGCCGGCAGGATCCGGGCGGCTTTTCTCGAACAGGGTTGCGGGCCGGCCGGCGGGGATGCTGGTCTCCTGCTCCATGACGTTGATCGGCAGTGCCACGAATACCGGCCCGGCCGGCGCCTCGTTGGCGATCTTGAAGGCACGCTGCAGGATGGGGCCGAGCTCGTCGGCGCTCTCGACCTGCACGCTCCACTTGGTGACCGGGGCGGCGATGGCCGCGAGATTGTGGCCCAGCACCGGATCGCGCAGCCGCATGCGGGTGTCCTGCTGGCCGGCAGTCACCACCATGGGCGAGTTGTTCTTCCAGGCGCTGTAGATCGCTCCGATCGCGTTGCCGAGGCCCGGTGCGACGTGCAGGTTCACGAAGGCTGTCTTGCCCGAGGCTTGGGCATAGAAATTGGCCGCCCCGGTCGCCACGCCCTCGTGCAGGTGCACGATGTACTGGATCTGCGGGTTGTCGAGCAGCGAGTCGAGCAGCGGGCTCTCGGTGGTGCCCGGGTTGCCGAAGATGCGATCGACCCCGTGGTTGATCAACGTCTCGAAGAACACTTGCCGGCCGCGCATTTCGCAGACTCCCTCAAATTTGTTGCCCGCCACCGCGAGACGAAGGACCTTAGTAAGGCTTCTTCCCCATTCATATGGGGAAGTGCCCGCGTCTTTCGCGGGCGAAGGGGTCATGACCCGATCCCTCC
Source organism: uncultured Reyranella sp. (assembly GCA_964480235.1). Taxonomy (GTDB): domain Bacteria; phylum Pseudomonadota; class Alphaproteobacteria; order Reyranellales; family Reyranellaceae; genus Reyranella. Next base: position 3,630 of record CAYZQZ010000426.1, read on the forward strand.
GCCGGCCTGAGAGGCCGGCACCTCCCTATCTGAATGGGGAGGGAATCGAGGGGGAAACGCATGCCAATGGATATGAGGGCGGAGTACGTGGTGGTGGGCGCCGGCTCGGCCGGCTGCGTGGTGGCGTCGCGTCTGGCGGAGGCCGGAGGCTCGGTGGTCCGGCTCGAGGCCGGGCCGCACGACTGGCATCCGATGATCCATATCCCGG
>CAYZQZ010000427.1:0-3836 GCA_964480235.1 uncultured Reyranella sp.
ATCGCCAAGGCTGGCGCCGGACTGTCATCGCCGCGCCGCGCGAGACCGTTCACCACCTCATTGATCGTGCCGTCGCCGCCGGCAACAGCGATCACGGGATAGCGTCCGGCATCGCAGCTTTCCGCCAGCCGGCGCGCATCACCCGCGCCTGCGGTATCGACCAGATCGACCGACCAGCCCGCCTCGCGCACCAGGCGCACAACCTCGTCGACCAGACCGCGGCGGCGCCGGCCGGCCGTCGGATTGCGAATCAGCAGGATCGATTTCCGGGACGTGAATGTCATCGAACTGTCACAACCGATTCACCTCCGCGCAACGGCTCCCATACACAATCGGCTGCGGGTCGTGCAATCGCGCACGACAGATTTTGTGGTGGGCCGGGTCTTATCCACATGAGCATGCCCTCATGAGCGTCATCGAGCGTCACCCGCCGGCCCGTCATCGGACGATCTTCCTGTCCGACATCCATCTCGGTACGCGCGGATGCCAGGCGGAGCTGCTGCTCGACTTCCTGAAGAAGAACGAGTGCGACAACCTCTATCTCGTCGGCGACATCGTCGACGGCTGGCGCCTGAAGCGCTGGTGGTACTGGCCGCAGGCGCATAACGACGTGGTGCAGAAGATCCTGCGCAAGGCGCGCAAGGGCACCAACGTCATCTACATTCCCGGCAATCACGACGAGGCGGCGCGGCAATACTGCCAGCTCACCTTTGGCGACGTCCGGGTCGAGGAAGAAGCGATCCACGTCCAGCCAGACGGCAAGAAGCTGCTGGTGATCCATGGCGATCAGTTCGACGGCATCGTGCGCTACGCTCGCTGGCTCGCGATCCTGGGCGACTGGGCCTACAACGCCGCGCTGCGCCTCAACACCATCTTCAACTGGGGCCGCCGCAGGCTTGGCCTGCCCTACTGGTCGCTGTCGGCCTATCTCAAGCACCGCGTCAAGAACGCCGTCCAGTTCATCGGCAACTACGAGCGCACGGTCGCGGGCGAGGCGCGGCGGCGCGGGGTCGACGGCGTGGTCTGCGGCCACATCCATCACGCCGAGATCCGCACCATCGAGGGCATCCTTTACTGCAACGATGGCGACTGGGTCGAGAGCTGCACCGCCCTGGTCGAGAGCTTCGACGGCAAGCTGCGTATCCTGCACTGGGCCGAGGAACACGCGCGGCAGGTGTCCAGCCGCGTGCTGAGCGATTACGCGCCGGTGCGCGTGGCGGCGGAGTAGCGGGGGTGCGCATCGCCATCGTCTCCGATGCCTGGCGGCCGCAGATCAACGGTGTCGTGCGCACCATCGAGACGATCGTGCGCCTGCTGCAGGCCGACGGACACGAGGTCGAGGTGTTCGGTCCCGATCGCTTTCGTACCCTGCCCTGTCCGACCTATCCCGAAATCCGGCTCTCGCTCTTCCCGTCGGCGCGGCTGCATCACATGCTGAAGCTGTTCGCACCCGACGCGATCCATCTGGTGACCGAGGGCCCGCTGGGCTGGGCGGCGCGCGCCTTCTGCCGGAAGCGCAGCATCCCCTTCACCACCGCCTACCACACGCGCTTTCCCGAATATGTCCGCGCCCGCATCCGCGTGCCGCTCGCCTGGAGCTACGCCTTCGTGCGGCGCTTCCATGCGCCGTCGGCGGCGGTTCTGGTGGTCGCAGAGTCGATCCGCCAGGAGTTGCGCCAGCGCGGCTTCGCCAATCTCGTGCCGTGGTCTCGCGGCGTCGACATCGCCGCCTTCAAGCCGCAGCCGCGCCAGGAGCTCCCCGGGAATCTGCCGGACAAGCGGCCGATCTGGCTCTACGCCGGCCGGCTCGCGATCGAGAAGAACATTAGAGCCTTCCTCGACCTCGACCTGCCCGGCACCAAATGGGTGGTCGGCGGCGGCCCGCAGGCGCGCGAACTCGAGCGGCGCTACAAGGGCGTGCGCTTCTTCGGGCCGGTCGGTACCGAGGAATTGTCCCTGCGCTACGCCCAGGCCGACTGCTTCGTCTTCCCCAGCAAGACCGACACATTCGGCCTGGTCATGGTCGAGGCACTGGCCTCGGGCGTGCCGGTCGCAGCCTATCCGGTGCCCGGCCCGCTCGACGTCATCACCGACCAGAAGGTCGGCGCCCTCGACAACGACCTGCGCATCGCCTGCCTCGCCGCCATCAGCTGCAACCCTGCCGATTGCCGGACCCATGCCGAGTCGTTCACCTGGGCCGAATGCGCGCGGCAGTTCCGCGACACCTTGCGCCCGATCCCGCGCAGCACGTGGCTGCCACTCAAGAACCGGGTGGTTCCAAGCGCGGCGTCTTAAGGGCATCCCCCTTCTCCCGCGCCCCGCAGGCTCCGATCGGAACGGCAAGCGATGGCTTGAACCATCGCCGCCGCGCGCCCAAATCTGGAATATGGCCGACCTCAATCATCTGATCGTCTGGACAAGGGACAAGCGCGCGTCCGCCAAATTCCTGGCGGATATACTGGGCGTACCGGTCAGTCCGCCCTGGGGCCACTTCGTGCCCGTGCAGACCGGTAACGGCGTGACGATGGATTTCGTCGATGGCGGCCAGGACGTGCGCATGCAGCACTACGCCTTCCTGGTAAGTGACGCCGAGTTCGATGCCGGCCTTGCACAAATCAAGAAGTCCGGCGCGCCGTACTGGGCCGATCATGACAAGAGCGGCCCGGGCCAGATCAATCATCATTTCGGCGGCCGTGGCGTCTATTTCGAGGACCCCAACGGTCACCTGTTCGAGTTGATCACCAAGCCTTACGGCGCGTTCCCGGGCTGAGTGTCAGGCGTCGTCGCTACTGCCCCTGATAAGCGCGATAGCCGCTCAGCACACCGTTGCGGCCCTCGTCCGGCGAGACTTCGCTGACCGAACAGACCGGTTGTCCCGGCATCATCTGGAAATTGAAGAAGCGCGTCCGGCCGGGCACGAGATCGACCTGGATGAAGTTGGTCGAATTGCCGCCGGTGCAGCGGATGTTGTGCGGCCCGCCGGTGAATTCGGCGCGCATCCACGTGCCGGTGCCGAGCACGCCGATCTCGCGGCCGTTGACGACCACTCGCAGCGCCGGGCCGACCGGGGTCGCGTTGTAGAAGTAGACGGCGGCGTAGCCGGCCGGCGGCGGTAGGAACTGCTTGCCAGCGGCATCCTGGCCCGGCGGCGCCATCGAGACCGCGGTCGGCTGTTCAGCACAGGCCGCAAGCATCAGGACCGACGCCAAGGCGATGACGACAGAACGCATGCGTAGCTCCGTTGCTTCTGTCCGCTACTTCGGCCAGTCCGGCGGCTCGCCGGCCTTGATCCACTCGGCATAGTCCTTCTTGGTCTGATCGTTGGGCGGATAGACGCCCGGGATCTCGCGACCCTGACCGATGCGGATTGCGACGAACTTCTCCAGCCGCTCCTGCTCGAAGGAGTCGCGGCCCACTTCGTCAGCGAGATGCCGCGGCACGACGATGGCGCCGTCTTCGTCGGCCACGATCACGTCACCCGGATAGACCGGCACGCCGCAGATGCCGACCGGCGTCTGTACTTCCACGGGATGCAGGTTGGCCATGCTGGGGGGGGCCGCGCCCGCGGTGCAGTAGACCGGAAAATCGAAGCCCGAGATCACCGGCGTATCGCGCATCGCGCCGTCGCTGAGCACGCCCGCCACGCCGCGTACCTTGAGGCGCAGCGCCAGGATGTCGCCCAGGGTGCCTGATCGCGTGTTGCCTTCGGTGCCGATCACCAGCACGTGGCCGGCTGGCGTCTCCTCGATCGCGCGGCGCTGTGCCGACGGCGGATCGGCGGGCGTCGGCGGCTTGTCGAGATCCTCGCGGCTCGGGATGTAGCGCAGCGTGTAGGC
>CAYZQZ010000428.1:0-3834 GCA_964480235.1 uncultured Reyranella sp.
TTGTCGCCGATCGGCGTCGAGGTGCCGTGCGGGTTGATGTAGTCGATGGCGCCAGCACTGGCCAGCGCCTGCTTCATGCAGCGGATGGCGCCTTCGCCCGAGGGCTGTACCATGTCATAGCCGTCGGAGGTGGCGCCGTAGCCGATCACCTCGGCGTAGATCCTGGCGCCACGCGCCTTGGCCACTTCGAGATCCTCCAGCACGACGATGCCGCCGCCACCGGAGATCACGAAGCCGTCGCGGTCCTTGTCGTAGGTGCGGCTCGCACGGGTCGGCGTGTCGTTGTACTTGCTCGACATCGCGCCCATGGCGTCGAACAGCACCGAGAGCGTCCAGTCGAGTTCCTCGCCGCCGCCGGCGAACATGCGGTCGGCCTTGCCGAGCTGGATGCACTCGACGGCGTTGCCGATGCAATGCGCCGAGGTCGAGCAGGCCGAGCTGATCGAATAGCTGAGGCCCTTGATCTTGTAGGCGGTGGCAAGGTTGGCCGAGACCGTGCTCGACATGGCGCGCGGCACCTGGAAGGGGCCGACCCGCTTGGGGCCCTTCTCCTTGGTGGTGATCGCGGCCTGCACGATGGCGCCGGTGGTCGGGCCGCCGGAACCGGCGACCACGCCGGTGCGGTCGTGACTGACTTCGGTGTCGGAAAGGCCCGCGTCCTCGATCGCCTGCTTCATGGCGAGGTAGGCGTAGGCCGCGCCATTGCCCATGAAGCGCATCAGGCGCCGGTCGATCAGCTCTTCCGGATTGAGCTTCAGGGTGCCGGCAACCTGGCTGCGGAAGCCGAGTTCCTTGTACTGCGGCACGAACTCGATGCCCGAGGTGCCTTCCCTCAGCGACTTGGTGACTTCGGCGGCGTTGTTTCCGATCGAGGAAACGATGCCCAGGCCCGTGACGACGACGCGTTTCATGGATCAGCTCGCCGCCACGGCAGCCGGCGCTACTGCCGTGTCGGCGTCCTTGGCCAGGCCGACTTTCATATCGAGCGCCTCGTAGGCTGGGACACCGTCAGCAGTGACGAAGCCATCGGCCACGCCCATGACCAGACGACGCAGGATCACGCGCTTCATGTGCACGTGATAGGTGAGCTTCTTGACCGTCGGCACGATCATGCTCGTGAGCTTGACCTCGCCGACACCGAGCGCGCGGCCGCGGCCGGGCGCCTTCATCCAGCCGAGGAAGAAGCCGGCCATCTGCCACAGCGCATCGAGACCGAGGCAACCCGGCATGACCGGATCGCCCTTGAAGTGGCAGGCGAAGAACCAGAGATCGGGCTTCACGTCGAGTTCGGCCACGACCTCGCCCTTGCCGTACTTTCCGCCCTTGTCGTTGATCGTGACGATGCGGTCGAACATCAGCATCGGCGGCAATGGAAGCTGCGCGTTGCCCGGGCCGAACAGCCTGCCCTTGGCGCACTCGATCAGATCCTCGAAGGTGTAGCTGCTCTTCTGTTCACTCACTCGTCACCGTCCACTGGCCCCGTTCCCAAGGGCCCCCGATTTTGCCCCATCGGAGGGGCGTCAGGTTACAGTTTGTTGCAGAATAGGGAGGCGCGACCCGATGCGCAAACCGGCCGGCCGGACGATTTCGCCTCTTTGCAGTCGGGTTTCCGCACCTTACATAGACAGTAGGTCATGACCGGTACCATCCCAGAACTTGCTGCCAGGCTGCGCGAAGCCGGGTTGCGCCCGACCCGCCAGCGGGTTGCCTTGGCGCGTCTGCTGTTCGAAGGCGGCCATCGGCATGTCACGGCGGAAGGCCTGCATGCCGAGGTCAAGGCGGCACGTAATCCGGTCTCCCTGGCCACGGTCTACAATGCGCTGAACCAGTTCCGCGATGCCGGGCTGCTGCGCGAGGTCGTGGTCGCACCGGGCCGGTCCTATTTCGACACCAACACCGGCCATCACCATCATTTCTTCGTCGAGACGGACAACGAACTGCACGATTTTCCGTCCGACAGGGTGACGATCGCCGGCCTTCCGACGCCGCCGAAGGGCACCAAACTCAGCCGCGTCGACGTCATCGTGCGGGTCCGTCGCTAGGGCCGCAAACCGCGACGCCGTAGGCGTTCGAAGTCGTTGTAGTTGCGAATCGTTTTCAGTTATTAGAATAATTCTAAACTACTTGACGCTGCCCACGCGGCGTCCCAAATTCGCTGCGTTCAATTTGGGAGAAGGACCATGGCGAACCTCAAGGGATCGAAAACCGAAGGAAATCTGAAGGCCGCGTTCGCGGGCGAAAGCCAGGCCAACCGCCGCTATCTCTATTTCGCCCAGAAGGCGGACGTCGAAGGCTACAACGACGTCGCCGCTGTCTTCCGTTCGACGGCCGAAGGCGAGACCGGCCACGCGCACGGCCATCTCGAGTTCCTCGAAGTGAGCGGCGACCCGGCGACCGGCCTGCCGATTGGCCCGACCGGCTCCAACCTCAAGGCCGCGATCGCGGGCGAGACGCACGAGTACACCGACATGTATCCGGGTATGGCGCGCACCGCGCGCGAGGAAGGCTTCGGCGAGATCGCCGACTGGTTCGAGACGCTGGCGAAGGCCGAGAAGAGCCACGCCGGCCGCTTCCAGAAGGCCCTCGATACGATGGCCTGAGCCATCGTCGCAGAACGAAGCGAGGGGGGCCGCGAGGCTCCCCTTTTTCGTCCGACCTGCAACAGAGAAGCGATACCGACATGCGCGAAGGCAGTCTCGAAGCCCCGATCCGTCACACGCTCGATTGGCAGAACCCCTGGTTCTGGGACGAGGCCGCGCTCGAGAAGGAAATGGAGCGCGTATTCGACATCTGCCACGGCTGCCGTCGCTGCTTCAATCTGTGCGATTCCTTTCCGCGGCTGTTCGATCTGATCGACAACGGTCCGACCGGCGAACTCGACGGGGTGCCGAAGGAGAAGTACGCCGAGGTCGAGCAGGCCTGCACGCTCTGCGACATGTGCTTCATGACCAAATGCCCTTACGTACCGCCGCACGAATGGGCGCTCGACTTTCCGCACCTGATGCTGCGCCATCGCGCGGTGCAGGCGAAGAAGCACGGAATCGGCTTCATCGAGAGCCAGCTCGCCGACACCGACCGGATGGGCCGGCTCGGCACCTTCGCCGCCAGCCTGGTGAATTGGGCGACCGACGAGAAGAATACGCTGACGCGACGCGGCCTCGAGAAGAATGCCGGTATTCATCATGGTGCGCGCCTGCCGCGCCAGGCCAGCGAAACCTTCGAACAGCGTGCCCAGCGCGAGACGGTGCCGCTCAACGAGGCGGCGCCCGCCTTCGGCAAGCGTAAGGCGGTCCTATACGCCACCTGCTTCGTGAACTTCCACAACACCGGCATCGGCGTCGCCGCCCGAGCGGTGCTGGCCAAGAACGGCGTCGAGACCGTGAGTCTCCATCCGGCCTGCTGCGGCATGCCCAAGCTCGAACTGGGCGATCTTCAGGCGGTGTCCGATGCCGCACACAAGGTTTCTGCAGAGCTGCTGCCGTGGGTCGACAAGGGCTACGACATCATCGCGCTCACGCCTTCATGTGCGTTGATGCTGAAATTCGAATGGCCCCTGGTGCTGGGCAAGGATCCGGCGATCGAACGGCTGGCGCGGGCCACGTTCGATATCTCCGAATACGTGGTCGATATCGCCAAGAAGGAAGGGCTGGCGCCCGGCCTCGAGACGATCGAGGGCGGCGTCAGCCTGCATCTCGCCTGCCATGCGCGGGCGCAGAACATGGGCCCGAAAGCCGCCGAAATGCTGCGGCTGGCGCCCAAGACGCGCGTCGCGGTGATCGAACGCTGCAGCGGCCATGGCGGTATCTGGGGCGCCCGCACCGAAAACTTCGACAT
>CAYZQZ010000429.1:0-3826 GCA_964480235.1 uncultured Reyranella sp.
CCTTGAACTCGAACGGCATGTCCGGCGCATCGAAGAAGGCCAGCGCCGACCCATCATCGAGGCGATAGAAGGAATGGAGTACGCCCGAACCGGTCTTGCGGCCGGTCATGGTCGTTTCGATCTTGAAGGCATTGACCAGCGGCAGACCGAGGAAGTCCTCGTAGAACTTCCGCGTCTCTTCGGAGTCGCGGCAGCGATAGGCGTTGTGATGCAGGCCCTTGATCATGGCGGAATCTCCCTGGCTAGACGGTCTGCCAGGCCTTGCCTTTGGTCGAGGCGGCAAAGCCGTTGAAGGCGGCGTCGTTGATCTTCTCGTAATTCGGCTGCTTCTTCACGTTGGCGATCCAGCGCTGGACGTTGGGATACTTGGCTAGATCGCAATGGATCAGTTCGCCGATGCTCATGATCGCCGATCCGAGATAGTCGGCGACGGTGATCTGGTCACCGCAGATGTACTTCTTGTTGCCGGCCAGCCAGTGGTCGTTCAGCACCTGCAGCCAGACCTTGCAGCGATCCTGGGCCCAGGCGATACCGCCGGCATGGACCGTGTCGTCGGGCCGCTTGTGGTGCGGGAAGAGCTGCGGATAGACGAGGCCGTAGCCCCAGTCCTTGTAGAAATTGGAATTGAACCAATCCATAGCCTCGTTGACCCGAGCGCGCTGCTTCAGATCTTTCGGATAGGCCGGCGACCCGATCTTCTCCGCGAGGTAACGCAGGATGGATGCGCTCTCGGTGAGGCGGAAGTCGCCGTCCTCGAGCATCGGCACGAGGCGGTTGGGATTCTTGGCGCTGTATTCGGGGCCATAGTGGGCGCCTTTGAGGATGTCGACGACTTCCATCTCGCAGGCGATGTTGTTGTCGGCGATGAACTGCATGACCGGACGGCACGCCGTCGACACGGGGTGGGTGTAGAGCTTCATCGATTCCTCCCTGAATTTGGATGTTCGCATTGTAGAACGATCGGGGCGCGGGCACAGGTACTTACCAAACGGAAACTGTTACGCTCTCGTCATGAAACTTCGATCCCTTCTGCTCGGTCTTTTCGTGGTGACGGCCCTGCCGGCGGCCGCCCAGGATTTTCCCACCAAGCCGATCCGCATCATTGCGCCATTCGGCCCCGGCACCGCGACCGACACGGTGGCGCGCGTGCTCGCATCCGAGCTGTCCAGCCGCACGGGCCAACCCGTCGTGGTCGAGAACAAGCCGGGAGCAGAAGGACAGATCGGCGCCCAGGCGGCGGCGACAGCGCCGCCCGACGGCTATACGATTTTCGTGACCACACAGACGACGCAGGCGATCAACCAGCACGTCTACAAGACGCTGCCTTACGATCCGGTGAAGAGCTTCGTGCCCTTGAGCGGCCTCTCGCGCGGCGCGCAGATCGTCGTGGTGCGCAACGACCTGCCGGTGAAGACGATCCCCGAGTTCATCGCGCTGGCGCAGAAGCAGCCCGGCAAGCTCACCTTCGGGAGCGGTAACGGCTCGGCGCGCGGCGCTGCCGAGCTCTTCAGGATCATGGCCAAGGTCGATCTGCTCGGCGTGCCCTACAAGACCCAGCCGCAGGTCGTCGCCGATCTGCTGGGCGACCGTGTCGACGTGACGTTCAGCGACTTCACGGTCGGCCTGCCGCCGGTGCGCGACGGCCGTGCCCGCGGTCTCGCGGTCACCAGTCCCCAGCGCTGGCCCGGGCTGGAGCAATTTCCGGCCGTTGCCGAATTCGTTCCGGGTTATGCCTCGCAGCCCTGGAACGCGGCCTACGCTCCCGCGGGCACCCCGAAGCCGATCGTCGACAAACTGAGCAAGCTGATCCGTGAGTCGGTCGAGTCCGAGGCCTATCGCAAACTGATGCAGACCACGCTCGGCGTTATCTTCCCCGGCACGCCCGAGGAACTCGCGGCCTTCCAGGAGGCCGAAATCAAGAAGTGGGGTGAGATCGTGCAGATCGCGGGGATGAAGGAACCCTAGTCGGTGCGCGCCGCGCGGCGCGCCGTATTGAGCTGCCACAGCCCGGTCAGGAAGACGCAGACGGCGACGGCGAGAAACGCCGAGCGATAGCTCGCGGCCGAGGCGATCAGGGCAAAGATCGGCGGCCCGAACACAGCCCCGGAGAAGGCGAGCGCATTCTGGACGGCGGCGACCGCCGCGGTCTCGCCAGGCGGCGAGAGGTGCGCGAATTCGGCCTGCGACGTGCCGTTCCAGCTGATCACCACCGAGCCGTAGCCCATCACGACCAGTGCGATCGCCCAGAACGGTGTGTCGCCGGCGAGCAATCCGGTCGCGGTTGAGCCGATGGCCATGCCAAGGCCGGTCCAGCCAAGGAGCTTCATCCGCGGCATGCGATCGCCCATGCCGCCGCTCACCAGGCGCACGCAGGCGCCCACGATCTGCGACAGGAACAGCAGGAAGCCCGCGCGCGCGATGCTGAGGCCGCAATGTTCGTAGAGATAGGTGACAAGATAGAACGTGAAGGTGTGTTGGGCCACGACGAAGACGAAGGCCGAACATCCCAGCACGCGCAATTGCGGGTGCCTCAGGACGAACCCGAACGACTGCCAGATGCTGCGGTCGGGCCGGGCGTGGGACGCGATGACGTCGAGCCTGGAGCGCAGCGGCTCGACCAGGATCGCGGCGATCACCAGCATCGCCGCGGCGATGAGGCTGGCGCCGCGCCACCCGACCCAAGCCATCAGGGCAGGGAAGAGAACGCCGGCCAGGGCGAAGCCGAGCGGTGTGCCGGTCTGCTTCACCGAGAACACCATGCCGAAATATTCGCGGGGCACGCGCTGGGCGAGGATGTGCGCCGACGCGGGATTGATAGGGCCCTGCGCGACACCGATGATCAGCACCGTGCCGACGGTCGCGGCGACCAGCGCAAGCGAATTGAGCGCGAGTCCGGCGGCTCCGATCAGCAGGGCGGCCTGGCAGACCCGGACGGCGCCCAGACGCACGATGGGACCGGCCGCCGCCAGGGATGCGACGGTCGCCACGGCATAGGTGATGGCGGTGAAGATGCCGACCAGCTTGGGGTCGATCGCGAGATCCCTGGCGACGGCCGGCATCATGACGCCGAGCGACAGCACGGAGAGCGAGATCATGACCTGGATGGCCAGCATGCTGGCCACCGGCACGATCGCGCGTTTCATCTCCGTGCTGCTTTGTTGGGCGCTACATGCCGAACAGGTCGGCCTTGTTCAGGATGGTGTTGCGCAGGATGCGGATCGAGGCGACGTCGACCATGATGCCGTCGACATTGATCGCGCCCAGGCCCTTGGCCTCGGCTTCGGCATAGGCCTGCTCGAGCTTGCGCGCGCGCGCCACGTCCTCGGGTTTGGGGGAGTAGATCTCCAGCGCGTGCTCGATCTGGGACGGGTGAATCGCCCACTTGCCGACGCAGCCCAGGATCATCGAGCGGCGGCATTCCTCGCGGTAGGCCTCGGGGTTCTTGAAGTCGGCAAACGGGCCGTCGACCGGATCGATGCCGGCGGCGCGGCAGGCCATCACCAGTCGGAAGCGGGCGTAGTGCCAGATGTCGCCGGGATAGCCGTCGGTTTCGCCGACGTTCTTGTTGGTGACGCCCATCGAGGCGGAGAAATCGCCCATGCCGAACACAAGGCATTCGAGGCGCGGGGTCGACCTGGCGATCTCGTCGACGTTCTGCATGCCCTCGACCTCCTCGATCAGGGCTTCGAGGCCGATGCTGTTCTTGAGCTTCAGCTTCTTTTCCATCTGATTGAGCAGCTTGTCGGCAAACAGGATGTCGGACGCCGTCTGCACCTTGGTCATCATGATCGTGTCGAGATGTTCGCCGGCGCGCTCGACGATCTCG
>CAYZQZ010000430.1:0-3825 GCA_964480235.1 uncultured Reyranella sp.
GTGCCGGGCGTCGCAGGTGCGACCAGCCCGTTCTCGACCGCCATGGTGACCGTGCCGATGGTGCCGTGGCCGCACATCGGCAGGCAGCCCGAGACCTCGATGAACAAGATGGCGATGTCGCAATCCTCGCGCGTCGGCGGATAGAGCATCGAGCCCGACATGACGTCGTGACCGCGCGGCTCGAACATCAGGGCCTTCCTGATCCAGTCGTGGTTGGCCAGAAAATCGAGGCGACGCTCGCTCATGGTCGCGCCCTTGAGCAGCGGCGCGCCCCCCGACACCAGCCGCACGGGGTTGCCGCAGGTGTGGCCGTCGAGGCAGGAAAAGGTGTGGAGCGCCATAGGCGCGACTCTAATCTCCTCTGCCTCTCCCCCGATAGAGGGAGAGGTGGATTGAGCGCGCGCCGGCTTCGCCTAGTTCCAGCCGCCGGAGGGGTCGCGGACCTGGCCGACGTATTTCTGGGTGTCGGGTTCGAGCACGAACAACACGCCCTTGCGCTGGGCCAGCGCCTTGGCGCGCTCGGCGTCGACAGTGAGGGCGATCTCCGACAGGAGCGCCGGCTGGGAATCGCCAGGCTGCTGGGCGAAAATCTGCAGCTTGTAGTCGCCCGCCGTGAAGTCGTAGGCCGGCTGGTTCATCGACAGCGTGAAGTGGTGGTTCGAGGAGACACCGGTCTGACCGACATAAAGGCCGCTGCCCGGCGACAGTTCGGTCGTCCAGCCGTGTCCCCAGAAGCCGAAGACTTGTTCCTTGCCCTCGCGTAGCAGCTTCACGAACATGCGCTCGACCATCTTGCCCTGGGTCGAAGAGCTGTAGAGCAGGGTGCGCAGGAAGATCTTGGCCGTCGGGCGGTTGCCCGCCGCCTCGTAGCCGAAGAAGACGACATTTGGTTTCGTCATGGCGAGCCGGCCGCGACGAAGCCACGTGAAGTACATCGTGGTGCCGGAGACACCAAGCGACAGAAGTGAAACGCCGACCCCGACCAGGGCCAATGCGGAGCTTTCAATACTCATGACCACCTACCGCGATAAAAGGCGGCGGCGAGTCTGACAACTGAAAGTTCTCCACGGATTTCGGCGCGCGCCCTCTAGCCGGCCGGCGCGGAATGAGAAGCAAGAAATGCCTCGACATCGCGTGAGGATTTCAGCCGCACAATCGACTTTTCCTTGCCGAGGAACGCGCACTCGATGGCGAAGCGCTCGCGGTTGCGACGGTGAGTCCTCAGCGCATAGAGCAAGATCGACTGGCGGCTGAAGAAGGCATTGATGAAGGTCTCGCGGTTGCCAGTACCCCAGAGATTCTCCCTGGTGGAAGCCCGGCGGACGGTGCGCCAGAACAGCCTCCACATCACCAGCGGCAGCGGCAGGTCGAGCCAGACCAGGGTATCGGCGGCACGCCAGGTAAGGTCGCGAACCTGCCCGTAGATGCCGACCACGATCCAGTCGCCGTCGCGGATCTCGTTTTCGACCCGATAACGGAACAGGTCGAGCGGCGCGGGTTGCCAGTCACGTCCCCAGTAGAGCGCGTCGAGTTCAACCACGCGCAGCCCCAACCGCTCGCTCAACTGTTCGGCGAGCCGGGTCTTGCCCGAGCCGGTGGTACCGAAAACGACGACGCGCTTCACAAGTCTCTTAACTCTGTCTGACCGTGACCTTCACTACAGGGCGAACGACAAGCGAATGCGCGGCGCCGGCCGAAGCTAGGCATGCGGCATCCCATCCCGAATTCACCCCTGATTTGCCTCAACTGTAGCGCCAAAGCGCGCGCCAGCGTAGGGTTGCCGCATCGTGTTGAAGGAGCGTCGATGTCGCAGATCTTGTTCCGGAATCTCAGCCTGCTCGACCCCAAATGGGACGAGCCCCGCGGCGGCTACGAGGTGCTGGTCGAGGGCGAGACGATCCGCGAGGTCTCGGCCAAGCCGATCAAGAGCCGGGGCGCCCAGGTGGTCGATTGCGGCAAGCGCACGCTGATGCCGGGCCTGATCGACAGCCATGTGCACGTCTTCCTGACGGAGGTGAACATCGGCCATCTCGAGGCCATTCCGCTCACGCTGATGACCGCCAAGGCGTCCCAGCTGATGAAGGGCATGATCGATCGCGGTTTCACCACGGTCCGCGATACCGGCGGCGCCGATTGGGGCATCAAGACGGCGGTCGATTCAGGCCTGATTGCCGGACCTCGGCTCTTCATCTCAGCCAAGGCGATCGGCCCGACCGGTGGTCATTCCGACCCGCGCCGCCGCACGGACTATCAGCAGGCGTCGTGCGGCTGCTGCAACGGCATGGTCTATGTGATGGCCGTCGCCAACGGCGCCGACGAAGTGCGCGCCTGTGTGCGCGAGCAGATGCGGCAGGGCGCCGACCAGATCAAGATCATGTGCTCGGGCGGCGTCGCCTCGCCCTACGATCCGCTCGACTCGCTGCAGTTCTCCGAGGCCGAGATCGCGGCAGCGACCGACGAGGCAAAGAACTTCGGCCGCTACGTGCTGGCCCATGCCTACACGCCGGAAGCCATCACCCGCGCCATGAACAACGGCGTGCGCACGATCGAGCACGGTAACCTGATCGACGACAAGTCGGCGAAGCTGATCAAGGCTAAAGGCGGCTACATGATCGCCAATCTCGTCACCTACTTCTCGATGAAGGAGCGGGCAGCACAGTTCGGCATGACGGCCGAGATGCTGGCCAAGAACGACATCGTGCTGGAAGGCGCGCTGCGTTCGCTGGAGATTTGCAAGAAGGCCGGCGTCAAGGTCGGCTATGGCACCGATCTGCTGGGCGCGCTCCAGGTCGACCAGAGCCTGGAGTTCATCCACCGCGCCAAGGTGTTGAAGCCGATCGAGATCATCCGCCAAGCCACCACCGTGGGCGCCGAGATCGTGCGCATGGACGGCAAACTCGGCACGGTCGCGCCCGGCGCCTATGCCGACCTGATCGTGGTCGACGGCAATCCGGTCAAGAACCTGAAGCTGTTCCTCGACCAGGGCGCCCATCTACCCGCCATCATGAAGGGCGGCAAGTTCCACAAGAATGCGTTGAAATAAGAGAGACGTCGTCGATGTCTTTTCTGTTCAAGAACCTCAGCCTTCTCGATCCGAACTGGAAGGAAGCGCGTGGCGGCTACGAGGTGCTGGTCGAAGGCGACACCATCAAGGAGGTGTCGAGCAAGCCGATCAAGGCGTCGAAGGCTGCGGTGATCAATTGCGGCAAGCGCACCCTGATGCCGGGCCTGATCGACTGCCACGTGCACACGCATCACAGCGAAGTCTACATGAACCGCATGGAGGCGATCCCGCTAACCCTGATGATGGCGCGGTCGGCCGGTCGCCTGAAGCGCATGATCGACCGCGGATTCACCACGGTGCGCGACGCGGGCGGCGCCGACTGGGGTACCAAGACCGCCGTCGAAACGGGCCTCATTCCCGGCCCGCGTCTCTTCATCTCCTGCCGTTCGATCGGCCCGACCGGCGGCCACAACGACCGGAACCGCCGCACCGACATGGCCGGCCCGCCATGCCTGTGCTGCAACGGCATGGTGTTTATCCGGGCGATCGCCGACGGCCCGGACCAGGTCCGCAAGGCTGCGCGCGAGCAGATGCGCCAGGGGGCCGACCAGGTGAAGCTGATGGTGTCGGGCGGCGTTGCCTCGCCGCACGATCCCCTCGAGTCGATCCAGTTCTCGATGGAGGAGATCTCCGCCGCGGTCGAGGAGGCGCATGCCTTCGGCCGCTACGTGCTGACCCACGCCTATACGCCTGAAGCGATCACCCGCGCCGTCAATTGCGGCGTGCGCACCATCGAGCACGGCAACCTGGTCGACGCGCCC
>CAYZQZ010000431.1:0-3819 GCA_964480235.1 uncultured Reyranella sp.
TCGAGGTCGATGCCAACGGCCATGCCTGTGCCCTGAAGGTGGCGGGCGAGCAGGGTGGTCAGAAGATCGAGGCGACGTTGCCGGCCCGCACTATTCTGGTGGCAGCGGGCACCCAGCCCAACACCGTGCTGGCGCGCGAGGATGCAACGCACGCCTTCATCGACGGCAAGTATTTCCGTGCGCTCGACGAGGACGGCAACCCGGTCACGCCCGAGCGGGTATGCAAGCCCGGCGACGTGCGCGTGCTGATGTATCGCCACGCCGATGGCCGGACGATGTCGTTCTTCGGCGACCTGCATCCGTCCTTCGCCGGCAACGTGGTGAAGGCGATGGGCGGTGCCAAGCAGGGCTATCCGGTGCTGACCCGCACCATGGCGAAGCTCGCCGAGCCGATGCACAAGGCGGGGGACATCCTCGCCGCGGCGAACAGAGCCTGGCGCGCCAGGGTCGTCCGGGTCGATCGCCTGACACCGACCATCGTCGAAGTGGTGGTCGAGGCGCCGGCGGCGGCGCGCAATTTCGAGCCCGGCCAGTTCTATCGCCTTCAGAATTACGAGGCACGGTCGAAGAAGGTCGACGGCACTTTGCTCACCATGGAGGGCCTGGCGCTGACCGGCGCCTGGGTCGACAAGGAAAAGGGGCTGCTGTCGCTGATCACGCTTGAGATGGGCGGCTCGTCCGATCTCTGCGCGCTGCTCGAGCCCAGCGAGCCGGTAATCGTCATGGGCCCGACCGGCACGCCGACCGAAATCGAGCCGGGCGAAACCGTCGTGCTCGCGGGCGGTGGCCTCGGCAATGCGGTGCTGTTCTCGATCGGCCAGGCCTTCCGCAAGGCCGGCAGCAAGGTGCTGTATTTCGCGGGCTACAAGAAGGTGAGCGATCGCTACAAGGTCGAGGAAATCGAGGCCGCGGCCGATGTCGTGGTGTGGTCGTGCGACGAGGCTCCGGGCTTCAAGCCGACCCGGCCGCAGGACAAGACGACGGCCGACAACATCGTCGAGACGATGCGCAAGTACGCTTCAGGCGAACTGGGCGAGCAGCCGATCCCGTTCAAGGATGCGGACCGCATCGTCGCCATCGGCTCTGACGGCATGATGAACGCAGTGCGGCTCGCCCGGCACGGTGTGCTCAAGCCCTTCATGAAGGCCGGGCATCGTGCGCTGGGGTCGATCAACTCTCCCATGCAGTGCATGATGAAGGAAATCTGCGCCCAGTGCCTGCAGCTGCACAGGGATCCGGTGACGGGCAAGGAGACCGTGGTGTTCTCCTGCTTCAACCAGGACCAGGAACTCGACCGCGTCGATTTCGGCAACCTGCGCCAGCGGCTCCGCCAGAACGGCGCCCAGGAAAAGGTCGCCGCGCTCTGGATCGACCGGTCGCTCAGGAAGATCGGGGCGAGGAACTAGCGCTTTCTTCCCCATTCATATGGGGAAGTGCTCGAGCGGAGCGAGGGCGATGGGGTCATGACCCCTCCGTCGCGGTAAGACCGCGACACCTCCCCATTTGAATGGGGAGGAAAGCGCCTCTAGCTCTGCCGCACGAACCGGAACAGCACCTTGTCCTCGCTGTAGTAGCGCAGCTGGTCGGTGATCCTCGGGAAGTAGGCGCTGCCCAGGGTCACCGGCATGAAGGCGTCGAGCGCCAGCGGCCGCACGGCGACGCTGAAGCCCACGGCCGAGAAGGCCCGCGCCACATCCTCCAGCGAATGGTCGTAGATCGGGATCGACGAGGATTCGGCGATCACGCGGCGCCAGTGCGCCCACACCGACGAATCGATGTGGCAGCCGATCGCGGCGATATAGGCACCGCCCGGCCGCAGCGCCGCCCTCATGTCGCGGGCGTGGGCGGCGATATCAGGCAGCAGGTAGATCACCTCGTGGCTGAAGGCGAAGTCGAAGACCCGTCCGAGACCGGCGGCGTTGTCGGCCACCTTGTATTCGACCGGGCGCTGCCCCTTCAGCAATTCGGCGCGGCCCACCGATTCGCGGGCGATGTCGATGCCGACCGCGCTCTTGTAGGGGTGCCGGTCGTAGAGCAGGCGCAGGAAGCCGCCCTGGTTGCAGCCATAGTCGAGGACGGTCGAGGCGTGCAGGTCGTGTGGGACGGAAACGTCGATCATCCGCCGCCAGATGGGGGCGTGGGCCGCCCCCATCGCTTCTTCTTCAGCGGGGTTGCGGTTCCAGGTTGCGATCGTCGAGGGACGGCTCATCGCTTTCTCCGGTGCGCGGAGAAACCTTAGCACGTTTGGGTCCCCACGGCTTGATCAACAGCGGCAGGGAAATGATCGCGCCGAAGGTGATCATGCCGGCGGCGATTGCGACGAACACGCCGTTCAGTCCCCAGTGCAGTTGCGTGACGGCATACCAGCCGCCGCCGGTCGCTACCGCCAGTCGGGCGATGCCGGCGAAGAACGGCGCCTTCATGCGGCCGGCGCCCTGGCTGGCAAAGGAAAGCGTCATGCCGATGCCGAATAGGAAGTAGAACGGCGCCACGTGCGTGATGTAGGACACGGTCGGGCCGATCACCTGCACCTCGCCGGTGAACAGCCGCGCCCAGCCCTCGGGCACCAGCGCCACGATCCAGCCCAGCACGCCGATCGCGCCGCCCGAGATCAGGCTGCCGACCCAGGCGACATGGACGGCGCGCTTCCAGTTGCCCGCGCCGGCCGCGACGCCGACCAGGGTGGTGAGCGCCGAGCCGATTCCGAAGGCGAGCGGCACCAGCATGAATTCCATGCGCACGCCGATGCCGTAGCCGGCCAGGGCCGCGACGCCGAAGCCGCCGACCAGGCCGGTCACCATCATCGCGGTGAGGTTGGCGGTGAAGGCCGAGAACGAGGCGATCAGGCCGACCCGCAGGATGTCCCAGAACAACCGGCGTTGCAGGCGGATGCCGCCGAGCGACGGCTGGATGCCGAGCTTGCCGCTCCACAGCGCGCGCGCCTGCAGCAGCGCCGAGCCGAGCGACGTCGCCAGCATCGAGACCGCGGGGCCGGCCACGCCGAGGCCCGGCCAGTCGCCGAGGCCCAGCGCCAGCAGCGCCGAGAGCGGCATCTGGACCAGCGAGCCGATCAGCATGTAGCGGCCGGGCGTGGCGGCATCGCCACCGCCGCGCAGCAGCGAGGAGAGGAAGAAGTTGAGCCACACCGCCAGCGAGCCGGTGAATAGGACGTGCGCGTAGCTCTCGGCATTGGCGAGCGCCGCGCCGGTGCCGCCGAGCAGTCGGAACAGGGAAGGCGCCACCGTCCAGGCGAACAGGGCGAAGAGCAACGACATCACGACGGCGAGCAGGCCGGCATGCACCACCAGCGCCCTGGCGTCGTCGCGCCGGCCGCCGCCCATGGCGCGTGCCATCGCCGCGGTCACGCCGCCGCCCATGCCGCCCGCCGCCATCATGGTCATCATCATCATCAGCGGAAACACCAGCGCGAAGCCCGCCAGCGCGTCCGTGCCGAGTCTGCCGAAGATGAAGGTCTCGACGATCGCCACCAGGGTCTGCACGACCATGACCGCCGTGGTCGGGCCGGCGAGCTTCAGCAGGCTCCGGCCGATCGGCGCGGTGAGCAGGGGATGGGACGCGGGACCCGACATGGGCGCTCCTGTTTTATGTGCATATGCACGATATAGATGCCTAACCTAGTCGGCCGCGCGGTCCTGTCACCTGACATTCGCGCCGTGTCGCATTAGCTTTTGCGCATGACCGGAAATCCTGCAGACAAAGACCGCCCGCTCGCGAAACCCACCGTCCAAGTGGAAAATGAACGAGTCATCGTCACCGAATGGCGCTTTCCGCCAGGCAGCCACACCGGCTGGCACAAGC
>CAYZQZ010000432.1:0-3816 GCA_964480235.1 uncultured Reyranella sp.
GTACCGGACGCGCTCGTTCGACCCGGATGTTGAAGGCCGTTCTGTCGAGCTTTAGCGCTTGCTGAAGCCACACTGCCATCTCCTGCGCCGTCCGGGGCGCGGGATCCGGCAAAGCAAGTTCGGCATTGGCTACTCTCTGGCTCGGCAAATCGAGCTTTATCGCGGCGCGATGGTTCAGCCAGACGCCACTAGTGCCCAGCAACAGGCCGAACAGCGCGCCCCACAGGCCGAACCAGCCGTGTGTGCGCCGCAGCCAGTAGAGCAAGGCGGCGCGCCGGGCCGCGCCATCGGCGGCCTTCGCAGCTGCCGAGACGGCAGAAGTCGAGTCGGCCATCAGGTCTCGCTCCATTGCCGGACGAGGTTGTGATAGCAGCCAATCAGCGCACGACGAGCGCCCTCGTCCGCATTCGTCTGGTTCAGGCGCTTAATGGCGCCGTCCATCTCGTAGAGCAGCCCGCGCTGGGTATCACCGCGGATCAGGCTCTGCACCCAGAAGAAGCACGAGGTGCGCACGCCTCTGGTGATCGGCGCGACATGGTGAAGGCTGGTCGCGGGATAGACCACCATGTCGCCGGCCGCGAGCTTTATGCTGTGGCGGCCATAGGTGTCCTCGATCAACAGCTCTCCACCGTCGTAGTCGGCCGGGTTGGTGAGGAACAGAGTCGCCGAGACGTCGGTGCGGATCTTGCGGCCGTCGAGCGGGTGCAGCCGCACGCTGCCGTCGACATGCGGGCCGAACGTCATGCCTTCGCCGTAGCGGTTGAACTGCAGCGGATAGATCGTGTTCGGTAGCACGGCGCTGATGAAGGTTGGATTGCGCTCGAGCAGCGGCACGATGATGCGCTGGCAGGCCAGTGCCACTTCCGAGCGCTCGTCGATCTGCTGGTTGAACTTGACCGGCGCGCCCTGGTAGCCGGCGGTCACGCGGCCGTCGGCCCAGGCGTCGCCGGCATGCTCCAGCCGCTCGCGCAGGCTGACGATCTGAGCGGCTTCGAGCACGTTGGGAATGCAGACGAGCATGGCGGCTAGCTCACAGGGGCCTGCATCAGAGGCGCGCGGTCAGGGTCAACATTGCGGTAAGACCGGAACCCGGAACCGCGCGCCCACCGTCGGAGGCGATGACCTGATCGTAGAAGTAGCCGTCCGTCAGGTTGAAGACGTTGAGGCGGATGTCGTACTTCTCGGCCTTGTAGGCGGCAGTGGCGTCGAAGCGAACGAAGCCCGGCACGCTCACCGTGTTTGTGTTGTTGGCGTAGCGCTGCCCGAGATAGGTCGGGCCGCCGCCGATCTCCCACTTCTTGTCGAAGGTGTAGGTGGTCCACAGCGTCGCCGAATCCTGCGGCGTGTTGAGTGGCACGGCGCCGGTGGTCATCGGCGCGACACCTTGCGTGATCCTGCCGTTGAAGAAGGTGTAGCCGCCCCACACCGACCATTCCGGCGAGATCGAGCCGGCGACGCCGGTGCGGAAGCCCTTGACCTGGATCTGGCCGGTGGCGTTGTACGTGCCGTCGGTGTTCTGGGTCCGGGCGTTGTTCTTGGTGACCTGGAACAGCGCGCCGGTAAGCGACAGCTGGTTTCTCAGCAGGTCGTACTTGGCGCCGACCTCGAACGACTCGTTGTTCTCCGGCGGCAGCGGCTGCGTCGTGCCAGTCGTGGACGTGAGCTGCTCGAGCGAGGGATTGAACGACGTGCTGTAGGAGAAATAGTACATCTGCCACGGCTGAGGCTGGAAGATCACGCCGGTGCGTACGCTCGTGAAGTACGTCGTCTGCTGGGCATAGGCGATCGAGGAGGTCGACCGGCCGTTGAGCTGGTTCCAGCTGTTGCCGACGATGGCGTCGTAGATGTCGTAGCGCACGCCGCCGACCAGCTTGAGCTCGGGCAGGACCTGGATCGTGTCATTGAAGTACGGCGCGATGCCCTTGGCCTGCCCCGAGGCAAGGTTGCCGTAGGTCGGTGCCACCGTATTGTAGCCGCCCGTTGTGAAACCCGCCGGGACGCAGCCAACGAAGTTGAAGTTTGTGTTCGCCGGTATCGCCAGGTTGTTGCAGGTGCCGGAGCGGTTGTAGCCCTGGTTGCGATAGCTGTCGTAGCTGAGCTCTAGACCTGCCAGCAGGTTGTGGCCGACTGGGCCCGTGTCGAACTTCGCATAAAACTCCGTCTGGTTGGTGACCGAGAAGTCGTCGATGTTGCGGTCGCGGCTTTGGCGGCGGATGTAGAGATTGTTCGGATCCTGCGAGCCGAACGGCTGCACCGCGAAGGCGGCGCCATTGTTGACGAAACCGGTGGCCTGGCCCGAGGTCTCGCGTGCGAAGGTGTTCACGTAAGAGAACTGCGACTGGTTACGGAGCGTCGTGTCCTTGTCGAATTTGTGATCGATCGTGGCGCCCACGATGATCGTGTCGGTCGCCGTGAAGTCGTCGGCGAAACCGTAGGCGGTGTTGCGCGGCACGTTGAGCGGCACACCGTTGTAGGGCGGAATGCCGTAATCCACCTGATCGTAATTGTGCTGGAACAGGGCGGTGAAATTCACCTGGGTCGGCCCGCCCATCCCGAGCGTGAGCGAGGGCGAGATGCCGAAATCCATCACGTTGGTGAGGTCGCGGGTCGAGGCCTTGCCGCGCTGGAACATCATGTTGACGCGGGCGACCTGGTCCTGGTCGACGGGCTGGTTCACGTCGGCGGTGAAGCGCGTGAGCCCGTTGGTGGTGACCGAGGATTGCAACTCGATCTTCTTGCCCTTTCCGGGCTTCTTCATCACCTGGTTGATCACGCCGCCGGTCGAGCCACGGCCAAACAGCATCGAGGACGGGCCCATCAGAACCTCGATCTGTTCGAGCGCAAAGGCGTCGCGGTAGTACTGGCCGCGGTCGCGCATGCCGTCGATGTACATGTCGGTGCGCGCCGAGAAGCCGTTGATGTTGATGTTGTTGCCGATCGTGCCACCCTCGGCCGCGCCGATGGTGATGCCGGGGACGTTGCGGATGGCACTCTGGAACGACGTGGCACCCTGACTCTGCATCAGGTCCTTGTTGATGATTGTGATCGACTGCGGGATGTCCATCACGTTGCCGCCGACCCTCTGGATCGAGACCGGCGGCGGGGCGAAATCCTCGCTCGGCCGGCTGCCGGTGACGGTGACGGTCCCGAGCGCCGCGGGCGCCCCGGAGGGCTGGGCGGGCTGGCTCGGGCCGGGGGCCGGTGTCGGTTCGTTGTTGGGCGTATCGGCTGCGGGAGCGGGCTGTTGCTGGGCCAGCGCAGCCGGGGCTACTGCCAGGGTGGCGAGAACGGATTTGACGGGCAGGCGGCCGCGAAAACGATGCTGTGACATGGTGCTCCCCAAGTAAGCCAGCGGGACGCGGCGGCCTTCCCGTATTGCGAATGGCTCGCATTCTCTAGCTGACTCGGGGCGATTTGCAAATGCCTCGCATTTGCCTTTTTCGAAATCCCGCCCTGCATCTTCGGCAGGCCTCGTTCAACCCGCCGCCGACTGCCTGGTTCAGCGGGCCCTTTGTCGGCTGATGTACCGCGCCGCCGAAAACAGGCAGCCCAGTCCCACGAGCAGAAACACCAGGCCCGACGTCACACCAAACTGGGCCTGCCAGCTCTGCTCGGGCGCATCGGCCACGATCAGCGGCCGGGCTTGCAAGTCGTCCTCCCGGAAGCGGATGGCAGTCTGCTTCACAACTAGTTGGCCGTTCTTCGCGATCTCACCATAGAACCGCTCGCTGATGTGGTTCGGGCCGTAGTGATGGACCGCCCCACGACCGTCCTTCCAGGCGAGCCTCACCGCGTAGGACGGCTTGTCGCCCGACT
>CAYZQZ010000433.1:0-3813 GCA_964480235.1 uncultured Reyranella sp.
GACGGTGTGGCGACGTTTCAGGTCGAGGCGCGGATGACTCGACAGGGGTTGAGAGCCTAAGAGAAGGGGTAACATGAAAGAGTTTAAGGACGATGAAGGTAGACCGTGGCGTGTGGCTCTGACATCGGCGTCTGCCGCCAGGGTTCGCGACATGGTGACGATCGAAGTGGCCGACGAGGACAGCGGCGAAACCCGCACGGTGCCATTCGACATCGTTGACATCGGGACGATCTCCCAGACCCTTCAAGTGCTCCGCAGTCAATTCCTGAAGCTCTCGGAAATCCTCTACGCCATCGTGCTTCAGCAGGTCGAGGAGCGGAAGCTCACGAAAGAGCAGTTCCTCGACGGCCTGCGAGGCGATGCGCTCGACTCCGCCGCCAAAGCCTTGGAGGCCGAGCTTGTCGATTTTTTCCCCCAGCGCCTCCGTCCGATGGTCGGTCTCCTCGCCAAAAAGATGGACGAAGTGGCGACGGAACTGATGGGCCAGGCGGAGGCGGGGCTCGAAAAGGTGACGGTGTCGGATCTGTCTGGGAAGTCATCTGGGAGTGTGCCGGAGTCCTCGGCGTCCACCCAGGAGATTGGACCCTCCGCCAGCTCGTCGCGGCGAGGCAAGCGAGACTCGAGCACGATTGGTGGCACACAGCCAATCTGATCGCCACCCTGGCCAACATTCACCGCGAAAAACACAAACCCGCCTACGACCCGTCGAAGTTTCATCCGTTCGCCAAGAAGAAGCCAGCACGGCAGGCAACCGCCGAAGAGATCAAGAAATTGCTGGGGCCTAACTGGCACGAAGTCGCGACGTAAGCGAGGCCCTCACGACAACCACCTGACAAGGAAGAGACGATATGGCAAGTGCTTCCGGCATCAGGATGGGCAAGGTCTTCGTCGAGATCGGCGCAGACCCGAGCAAGGCGATCGCGGCGTTTGCCAACCTTGAAAAGCAGGTTGGCAAGATCGGAAAGTCGATGACTTCGGTGGGCGCGAGGCTCACGGCGATCGGCACTGCGGCTATGGCCCCGTTTGCGGGGGCAGTGGTTGCGGGAGGGCGGTATCAGGATGTGCTCAACAACATCCAGGCTTCTACGGGTGTCACCGCTGACCAACTTGGCCGCCTGCGTGCCGCGTCGATGCAGATGTCGGATGCGATGGGGCAAGGGCCGACGGCTGTCGCCAGCAGCTTCCTTGAGTTGCTCAAGGCCGGCATGAGCGTTGAGCAGGTTCTCGGCGGCGCTGGCCAGGCGGCGATTGAGTTTGCAGCCGTAGGTCAGATGCAGGTGGCCGATGCGGCCGTTGTCATGGCCGATGCGATGAAGGTCTTCGGAGTCGATGCTGCTAAGGCTGGAAACACGATCTCGTCGGCAGCCGATGCGTCGAGCACGTCGATTGAGTTGATGTCGCAGTCGTTTGCGCAAGTGGCGAATGTGGCCGCTCTCGCAAATCAGTCAATCGATGACACTTCCGCCGCGCTCGCCATCCTCGCAAACAACGGCGTCAAGGGATCAGATGCGGGCACGTCAATGAAGACGATGCTTATGCGGATTATGGCCCCCGCAGATGATGCTGTCGGTGCCTTGCAGCAGATCGGATTGAGCGTTGACTCCTTCCGCGGAGCAGACGGCCGCGTTCGTCCTCTAGTGGAAATCATCGGCACGCTCAATCGTTCAATGGCTGGAATGGGGCAGGCAGCAAAGGACGACATCTTCCGCAGGCTCTTTGGGTCTGACGCCATCCGCGCCGCAGCCATCCTTACCACCACCGGCGTCGATGGCTTCAACCAGATGAACGAAGCCATGCGAGGTGCCCTGCCTGTAAGCGAGAAATACAAGACGCTTATGAGCGGCCTGTCTGGGGCTGGCAAGGCTGTTTTCGCTGCCCTCGAGCGGATGTCGATTGCGATCAGCGACGCCGTAACGCCGGCCGTCATGGATCTTGCCAAGTCGGTTCTCGGGGCGATCAATTGGCTGACGTTCTTCGCCCGGTCGAATCCGCAGGTTGTCGAGGCTTTCGCGAAGACGGCCGCGGCGGCCGTCGCTGCCGGTGGCGCATTTACGGGACTCGGCCTTTCGCTCCGCGTGATGGGCGTGGCGTTTGGTGGCTTTGTGGGGCTCGGGAAGGCGATTGTCGCCCCTCTGGCAGCCGCTTCAAACGCTGCAATGTTTCTCGGCAAATCGTTTTCCGTTGCCGGGATTCAGTTGGCTGGCTTTGCGTCGCGTGGCATTGCTGCCGTCGCGCAGTTTGCGGCCGAGGCCACCGCCAAGATGGCGATTTCTGCCGCCAAGTCTGGTGCTGTGGCTGCGAACTATTTCGCTGGCACGATCTCGATCATGTCGGCCACTGTGGCCAGGGCCGCAGAGGGCAATATCCGCGCTGCCGCGATCGGCGTGCAGGCGATGGCCAAGTTAGGGGCGTCTGGCGTCAAAAGTTTCTTGCTGGCAGGTGCCGAGGTGGCTCGCCTCACAACCGTCGGCGGAACGCAATTGGCCCGCCTTGGCGTGCAGGGATCGACCGCCATCGCCACCATCGGCGTGGCTTCCACAAAGACCGGCGCTCTCACTCTGGCCTCGTTCGCCAAGTCGATGGCCAGCATGGCAGCCTACGCTGCCGCGTCGATCGGCTCCGCGATCGCCACCGGGGCCGCGTGGGCGGCGGCCAATGTGCCGCTGCTTGCCCTTGTCGGCGTGGTCGGCGGTGCGATTCTCGTCGTCTCGCAACTCACCTCGCTCGTCAGCGCGCTGTCGGGCGTAGTCAAGGATTCGCTCAACAAGGCTGTCTCGGATTCGTTCATCGTCTTTGACGACCTGAAGCGTATCGCGATGACCACGTTTGGGGCCGTGAGCGACGCGCTTGCTGCTGGTGACATGGCCCTCGCGATGGAAACGGCGATGGCTGGAGTGGTTGCTGGGTTTACTCGCGGGGCGAATGCCCTGATGTCGAAGGTCGATGAGACAGCGGCCAACATTCTCAACACATGGGACGCCTTCAAGTCGATCGCCGCAAACCCGCTGATGATGTTTGAGTCGATCAAAGACCCGTTCGTCGAGGCGGATCGCAAGGCTCTGCGGGAGCGGCAAGACAATCGGCTCGCAAAGGTCGGCGAGAACGACGCCGCCCGCGCAGGCAAGGCGGCGGCCGCCGAAGGAAAGGTCTTGGAGCTCGCCGCTATCGCCGGTGCCAAGCGAGCCGACGCTGACACGGCACGCCAGGCCAGCGACCGGCTCTCGTCCGCCAAGACACTGCAAGACGTTGAGTTGGCCCGCCAGATGATCGCCAGGCTTGTGGACGCTGGCAACCTGACTGGCGAGGCCGAGCAGAGGCTTATGGGCGACTTCCAAGCAAAGTTCGCTGAGATGTCACGCCCCGCTTCGGCGGCCCCTGGAAACGCTCAAGACCTAATGGCGGCTGCGGCTGGCGTCCCGATGGGCGACAACGTCGGCGACTTGGTCGGAAAGATTGCAGGTGCCACTACGATGAAACAACTCGGGTCGGCCGGCAAGAAACTGAGCGACATGATCGAGCAGGACAAGCTGTCAATCGAAGAGGAAAATTTCCTGCTGGACCACTATCGCAGCCAGCAAGATCGGCTGGCGAACATGGAAGGAATGCAAATCGGCGCAAGCGGCCCGCAGTCTGAGGCGGTCGGCACCTTCTCGGCAAACTTGGATGGCCTCGGCTTCGGCTCATCGCTTGCCCAGAAGCAGCTTGACGAGCTCCGCGGAATTCACAACGAACTGAGGAAGGACAACGGCCCGGCCGTTCAGGAATAACCATGCCCCTCACCTGGGTCGAAGACAACGAATCCCGTTCGGCGAC
>CAYZQZ010000434.1:0-3775 GCA_964480235.1 uncultured Reyranella sp.
AGCCTCGACCTCAAGCTCGCGGCCGATGTCGAGAAGCTGAACAAGCTCTGCGCCACCGCCGACATCCTGATCCAGAACCTGCGGCCCGGCGTGGTCGACGAGATCGGCATCGGCCCTGAGGCGATGCTGCAGCGTCATCCGCGGCTGATCTACTGCTCGATCTGGGCGTTCGGCTACGAAGGCCCGCTCAAGATGAAGCCGGGCTTCGACCCGCTGCTGCAGGCCTATGGCGGCATGATGAGCGTCACCGGCCGCCCCGAGGATCCGCCGACCTTCTGCGGCGCCTCGATCAACGACAAGGCGACCGGCATGTTCTGCACCATTGGAGCCCTGGCGGCACTGCGCCTGAGAGACAAGACCGGCAAGGGCTGCCTGGTCGACACCTCGCTGTTCGATTCGGCGGTGCATTGGGTCGAGGGCCAGGTGAATTCCTATCTGGCGAGCGGCAACCTGCCCAAGCGGCACGGCACCGGCGGCGCGGTGATCGTGCCCTACCAGACCTTCGAGTGCGCCGACGGGCTGCTGCTCTGCCTCGCGCCCGGCAACGATCGGCTGTGGGCGCGCTGCGCCAAGGTGCTGGGCCATCCCGACTGGGCGACCGATCCGAAATACGCCAAGAGCGCCGCCCGCGTCGCCAACAAGGACGTGCTGATCCCGCTGATCGCCGCGGCGATGCGCAAGAAGAAGCGCGCCGACTGGGTCGAAGAGATGGAGAAGACCGGCGTGCCGTGCGCCGCGGTCAACGACATCGGCGAGCTGGCGGCGACGCCGCAGCTCGCCGCCGTCGACCTCGTTCACCAGCTGCCGCCGCGCGCCGGGGAGAAGGACGGACCCAAGGTAGTCGGCCTGCCGATCTCGTTCGACCGCAAGCGTCCGCACTCGCCGCGTTCGGCGCCCAAGCTCGGCGAGCACACCGAGGAAGTGCTGAAGGAACTGAAGTAGCGCTGCGTCAGCTGCAGGCGCGGCACGACAGCTTCGGCGCCGTCGTCCGGCCGTCCCTGCGCGCCCGCGCGACGGCATGGCCGCAGGCCGATGCCGAGCAGCCGTCGATCTCGAAGTCGATCCAGTGCGTGGCTTCGCCACAGGCCTCGCAGGGAAGGCCGCGGCGCGACTGGATGTGGCCGAAGCCCGGCGCCTCGCATTTCGGGCAGAGCCGTTCCAGGCGCTTGGCCAATTTCCAGCCGAGCGCGCGCAGCACCTTCATGCGGGTCGGATTGCGGTGAGCGCGCATGTCGGAAATCAGCAGCGCCAGGCCGTCGTCGGAACGCCGGGCCTCGCTGTCGACCGCGGCGACCAGCTGCTCGATCGTCCGAATGTCCTTGAGCGGCTCGCTGTAGTCGCAGTTGCGCATCACGAAGATGCCGAATTCGGGGAACCCGATCGCCCTGGCGGCAGCCAGCACCGCGGGATCTCCCGGACGGAAACGCCACATCCGCCAGTTGGTGCGATGCGTGGTAAGTGTCTCGACCAGGCGGACACCGCGCTTGCGGTCGACGAAGGCCATGATCTCGAGACCGCCGGGATTGAGCGGCACCCGCTCGATCGGCCCGTAGCTGCCTTCGCTGGCAATCGCGCAGTCGAGCCCGGTGGCTCCGAAGGCCATCTCGGCCTTGGTGATGCAGGTCTCGACCAGCGGACCGGGCCGCGGGATGTCGCCCGAGAAAGTGCCGAGCGTGTCGGTATTGATGTCGCCTGCCACCACGACTTCCGCGCCGAGCACCCGCCGGAACGGCGGCGCGATGGCGCGATCCTTGTCATGGATCGTCGCCAGCGCGATGCGTTCGTGGGCGTAGGGATGCCGCGATGTCACGTTCTCAGCGGACGGGTCGGCGGTCGGCAGCGCGTCGATGGCGGCCTACTCCGCCGCCTGACCGAGCGCCTGCCGTGCCAGCTGCTGCTCGACCAGGGTCGCCCAGTAGGAGGCGCCGATCGGCAGGATGTCGTCGTTGAAGTCGTAGCCCGGGTTGTGGACCATGCAGCTGCCGGCGCCGTCGCCGTTGCCGATCCAGATGTAGCAGCCCGGCTTCTTGAGCAGCATCCAGGCGAAATCCTCGCTGCCCATGGCGGGCGTCGGGTTGCGGTTGACGTTCTCCTTGCCGACCAGGGCCGCCGCGGCATGGGCCGCGAACTCGGTCTCCTGCTCGGTGTTGACCGTCGCGGGATAACGCCGCTCGTAGCGCCACTTGGTGACCTCGGCGCCGAAGCCGGCGGCGACGTTGCGCGCCACGCGCTCGATCGACTTCTCGATCATGTCCTGCACCGGCTTCTTGAAGGTGCGGACGGTGCCGCGCAGCACGCATTCCTGCGGGATGACGTTCCAGGTGTCGCCGGCATGGATCTGCGTGGTCGAGACCACGGCGGTGTCCATCGGGTCGACGTTGCGCGAGATGATCGACTGCAGCGCGGTCACGATGTGGCTGCCGACCACCACCGGGTCGATGCCATGATGCGGCATGGCGCCGTGCGCGCCGACGCCCTTCACCACCACTTCGAAAATGTCGTAGGCGGCCATCATCGGGCCGGGGCGAACGGCGAAGCGGCCGACCGGGATGCCGGGGATGTTGTGCATGCCGTACACGCCTTCGACCGGGAACTTGTCGAACAGCCCCTCTTCCACCATGACGCGGCCGCCGCCCTCGTTCTCCTCGGCCGGCTGGAAGATGAAATAGACCGTGCCGTCGAAGTTCTTGGTCTCGGCCAGGTACTTGGCCGCGCCCAGCAGCATCACCGTATGGCCGTCATGGCCGCAGGCATGCATTTTTCCGGGGATCGTCGACTTGTGGGAGAAGTCGTTGGTCTCGTGGACATCGAGCGCGTCCATGTCGGCGCGCAGCCCGATGGCGCGGCGCGAGGTGCCTGACCGCAGCATGCCGACCACGCCGGTCTTGGCGAGGCCGCGATGCACCTCGATGCCGAAGCTCTTGAGCTTGTCCGCGACGATGTCCGCGGTACGCACTTCCTCGAAGGCGGTCTCGGGGTGGCTGTGAATGTCGTGCCGCCACGCGGTCATGTCCTGGTGAAACGAGGCAATGCGGTTAATGACCGGCATGAACTATCTCCGACATGAGCGGCTAGACATTGGCAAATATGGGCCGGCGAATGGTACGGAAGCCCCGGCGAGGGTCAAGCAAAGTCGGTCTGCAAGTGCGCACACCACTTCCGACCCGAATATGCAGCCAGCGCGCAGGCCGCGGCGCCGGAGGCGCGATCTCAGAGACGCGACGGTTGCGTGTAGTTGCGGTCCTCGATCGGCAAGCGGCCTTCCTCGATGGCGTGGCAGGCGACGCTGCCGCCCTCGATCGCCACTGCCTTGGGGCGCTCAATCCTGCATCGTTCGTTGGCGAATGGACAGCGGGGATGGAAGGTGCAACCGCTCGGCGGATTGATCGGACTCGGCACCTCGCCGGCGACCGGACTGCGCTGGCGGCCGGTCATCTCGAGGTCGGGAATCGTGTCGAGCAGCATGCGCGTGTAGGGATGCTTGGGCCGCCGGAACAGCGTGTCGGTCGGCGCCTGCTCGACCAGCCGGCCGAGATACATCACGCCGACGCGCGTCGAGATGTGATAGACGACCGCGAGATTGTGGCTGATGAACAGATAGGTGAGCTGCAGGCGGCGCTGCAGGTCCATCATCAGGTTCAGAATCTGCGCCTGCACCGAGACGTCGAGCGCCGAGGTCGGCTCGTCGCACACCAGGAACTCGGGCTGGCTGGCGAGCGCCCGGGCGATCGAGATGCGCTGGCGCTGGCCGCCGGAGAACTCGTGCGGCTATTTC
>CAYZQZ010000435.1:0-3769 GCA_964480235.1 uncultured Reyranella sp.
CCGTCCTTTCCCGCAGGACGTTCTTCGTTTCGGCCGCCGCGTGCGGCGCCTTTGCCGGCTTCGCCGTTCCGCGGCCGGTGCTGGCCGTAGGCACGATCAAGCCGGGGTCCGCGTCGGCCCTGATCGTGGTGGATGTGCAGAATTGCTTCGTCGATGGCGGCACCCTGCCGGTCAAGGGCGGGGCCGAGGTCGTGCCGGTAATCAACAAGCTCGCGGCCTCGTTCGAGAACATCGTCGTCACCCAGGACTGGCACACGCCGGGGCACGCCTCGTTCGCGAGCGCTCACGCGGGCAAGAAGCCGTTCGAGACGACCTCCATGTCCTATGGCACGCAGGTGCTGTGGCCCGACCACTGCGTGCAGGGTTCGGATGATGCCGCCGTGCACAAGGACCTCAAGCTGCCGACGGCGCAGCTCATCATCCGCAAGGGCTTTCGCAAGGGTGTCGACAGCTACTCGGCCTTCGAGGAGGCCGACCGCAAGACCACGACAGGTCTCGCGGGCTACCTCAAGGCGCGCGACATCGACACCGTTTTCATCACCGGGCTCGCCACCGACTTCTGCGTTGTCTGGACGGCACTCGATGCCCGCAAGCTCGGCTTCAATGTCTACGTGATCGAGGACGCCACGCGCGGCATCGACCTCAACGGCTCGCTTGCGGCGGCCTGGAAGCAGATGACGGACGCCGGCGTCAAACGCATCCAGGCGAGCGACATCGCCTGAGTTCCTTCGTCTTCGCCGGAGTCCACGGCACCTTCATGGTGCTGGTGGCGGGACTGACGACCATTGCCGGATGCCTGGGAACGGGCGTGTTGGTGGTGCGGCTGATCGGCGTGCGCTGGCCTGCACCGTTCCTTCAGATCGCGGCCATGCTGTTCGGCCTTCACCTCCAGAGTCTTGCGGTGCAGGCGCTCGCGATGGCACACGCCGCAAATCCGGCCGCCGTGATCGGCGTCTGGATCTCGGTGGTCGCACTCGGAGCGTGCGGCCTCGTGCTGTTGTGGCGGTCGCGCCAGCCGCGCGCGCTTCCCGCCATCCCGCTCATCGCGCTGGTCCTGCTGGTCGCGGTCGCTGCGATCGGTCTGGCGGCTTCCGTGGTGCCATCGACCAAGATCGACGAGATCTACTACGTCATCCCGTTCGCCAGTCGCCTTCTCGCGGACCACGGGTTGATGGCCTACCGCCAGCCGGTGGAGGCGGCGGTCCTGCTGCAGATGACCTATGCCGCAGGCGCGGCGCCGCTGCAGGCCCTGGGCTTTCCCGATGCCTTCAATGTCGTGAGCTGGGCGCTCGGCCTGTCGCTGGTGTGGTTCGGCTGGCGTCTGTTGCGTGAGCAGGGGAAGACCGCACCGATCCCCTACGTGGTCGTCGCCGCAGTCGCGGTCGGCGCCTATCCGCTGGTCTTCCATGTCACCGCCGGCAGCCATGCCCTGGGCGAAGTCGCCCTTGCTGCAGCGGTGGTCGGACTGGCCTGTGCTCCCCGGCTGATCGCGGCGAGCGGGCCGGTGTCGTACGCCGCGCTGATGTCGCTGCTGTCGTGGAGTGCGGCGTCGGCAAAGCTTTCGCTTCTGCCGGTGGCGTTCGCGTGCCTCCTGATGGCAGCCGTGCCGGCGTGGCGTGCCGCGCTGGGGCATCGATATCTTCTTGTGCTGGCGCTCGGCTGGGCCTGGCTTGCGTTCGGCGCGCCGATCGCCCTTTGGGACTGGTGGCACACCGGCTCGCCGTTCGGACCGGTCCTGGCCGATCTCTTGGGCTCGAACTTTTTCGCGCCCGGGGCATTCGCGGAATATGCCGCCCGTACCCGCGACAACGACTGGAAGTTCGACGGGCTGTTCCTGCTCGACAACGGGGCCGCCCGGGCCGGGCTGGTCTGGCTTGCCGTGGCCGGGTTCTTCCTGTCGTCCGGCTGGTCGGCTGCGTTCAGGTGGAGGGCGGCTGGCCTGTTGTTCGGCCAGGCGATCCTGCTGGTTGCGCTGCTGCCCGCGCATGTGCGTTTTCTCGGGGGGCTGCCGGCCGGGCTTGCGATCTGCTGTGCGCTGCACCCACCGGCCTTTCTGGCGCGACATCGGCTCGGCGGGGCGTTCGTCGCCGGTGTGCTCGTCGTGCCCTGGCTGGCGGGTCAACTGTTCTACGGCGCGCAGTTCGTGCCGCGGGCGCTCGGGCTCGAGGACGGCACTGCCTTCCTGCGCCGACACATCGCGCTGTTCGACGATTTCCGGCGGCTCGACACATTGCTGCCGCGCGATGCGGTGCTCATCGCGCCGGGCATGCGCGCGGCGTCGGCCTATGCGCCGCGACCCATCCTGTTCGATCCGGCCGATCTGCCGGGCGACCGGCCAGCCTATCTGCTCAGCGTCTCCGGCAGCGAACCGCCCGAGGGCATCGTGGTCGGCGCCGAGGTCTTTGCCAATCCCGCCGCGCGTCTGTCGATCGGGCGGCGGTGGTGGGTGCCCGCCTTGGAAGGCGACCTGCGCATCTATTCCGTCCGGCGCGGCACCAGCTTGCGATAGAGGTGCCAGCTCGCGTGGCCGAGAACCGGCACGACGATGGCAAGACCCAGCAGGAGCGGCAGCGCGCCCACGACCAGGCTCGCCGCGATGACCAGGCCCCAGGCCGCCATCGGCCCGAGATTGGCCCGCACGGCGCGCAGCGACGTGGCGACCGCCACCATCGGCCCGACATTCCGGTCGAGCAGCAGCGGGAAGGAAACGACGCTCAGCACGAAGACTGCGACGGCGAACAGGAAGCCGACGAAGATGCCGGCACCCACCATCGTCCAGCCAGCGGAGGTCGTGAGGACTTCGCGCAAGAACGCCTCGACGGACTGCGCCGGCATCGGTCCCAGGGTCGCGTCGTAGATCGGATGGGCGGCGAAGATCCAGACGACGAAGATCGAGAACAGCAGCGCCCCGAGCACCAGGATCGCGCCGAAGGCCGGTGATCGCACCACCTGGAACGCGTCGGTCCAGCCCGTCTCGATTCCCCGTTCGTGGCGCCGGCTCATCTCGTAGAGGCCGATGGCCACCACCGGGCCGACCAGCGCGAAGCCCGACACGAGGGGAAAGACCAGCGGCAGCATGCCGTGGCCCCAGGCCAGACGCGACAGGATGAGGCCGATCAGCGGATAGATCAGGCAGGCGAAGATCACGTCGGTACGGTAGGCGCCGAAATCTTCCAGTCCCTTGCGCAGCGCGTCCTTGAGATCGTCGATGCCGATGCGGTTGACCTGCGGCGGTGCGTGCTCGTGCTCCTCGAGCGCAGTGTCGAGGGCATGCGCCGCCGACCCGACGGCGTGCGTCGTCGATTTGAGCTGGTCCCAGCTCCATTCGATCGGATTGCGGATGTGACTGTGCGTAGCCATAGTCGCTCCTCCTGAACAAAGTCCGAAGGTCGCGTGCAGTTGGCGTGGCTGAACGGGCCAGAGAGCCGGTCGGTCACGACAGAGCCGCGAACCGCCATGTGGAACAGTCTACGCCTTTGGGAACGGGCCGTCGCCCTGTTCCGGAGGTATCTTGCGGGGCCGTGCGGCCGGTGGCTGTGGCGACCGTCGCGTCTTTGACATTCGTTATGAAATTCAGGGAGTTAGGCCGGATACAATATCCCTACTCTTGTTACTCATTTCGAGTTTGCAAAAGGCAGGGACTGCGATATATCTGCTTCAAGACTGCAGATATTTGGGGTCTCGGCAGTCACTGGGGTGTAACGCCTCCGGCTCGGCAGGGCCGTTAGGACAAGTGGGAAGGTGGAAGTAATGCGCCACATCATCGTTG
>CAYZQZ010000436.1:0-3757 GCA_964480235.1 uncultured Reyranella sp.
ATTCGGGCTTGGTCAGATCCATCCAGGTCTTGGGCGCGTTCTTCACCAGCTGGGTGTTGTAGGCGATCGCCCAGCCCAGGGTGGCACCGGGCCAGAATTTCGGCGAGACCAGCGCGTCCGGCCGGTAGTCGGCGGCGTTCGGCGGCGTGTAGTCCTGGAACAGGTCCTCGATTTCCTTCATCAGGCCGCGGTCGGAGTGGTTGACCACGTCGGCGGCGAGCTTGCCGGCGGCGGCCTCGGTCTTGATGCGGGTGATCAGCTGGCCGCCCGGGGCGCGCACGATCGCCACCTTGATCTTCGGGAAGGTCTTGTTGAACTCCTTGACCACCTCCTGCTCCACCTCGGTGAAGTTGGCGGTGTAGTAGGTGAGCGAGCCTTCCTTCTCGGCCGCCTCGATCAGCTCCTTGGAGCCGAACTTTTCCTGCTGGGCCATCGCCGGCAGCCCGACGAAGGCGGCCGCGACGGCCGCCACGATGAACGTCCTGGTCTTCATCCGTTTTCCTCCTTTACCCACTTCTTGCGCTGCCCTGCGCCGCGCCGCGCGAGAGCCAGTTGGTCGTCCCCAGCAGCACGGCCAGAATGATCGTCTGGACCAGGCTGAAGGCGGCGGTCTTGCCGGTGTTGCCGCCCTCGTAGTAGTCGAGCAGCAGTACGGCCATGACCGTGGTGTCGCTGGTGTAGAGAAACAGCGACGAGCCGAGTTCGCGGATGCCGAGCACGAACAGCAGCGTCATCGAGGCGATCACGCCGGGCCGGGCGAGCGGCAGCACGATGGTCGCGATGGTGCTGAGCAGCCCGCGGCCGCAGATCCAGGCGGCTTCCTCGAGCTCCTTGTGGATCTGCAGGAACGACGTCGACATCGCCTTGACGGTGTCGGGCATGAAGCGCGCGGCGAAGGCGAGTGCCAGGATCCACAGCGTGCCGTAGAGGCCGCCGGGCAGGCCGATCCAGGCCCAGAGATAGGCGACGCCGACGACCAGGCCGGGAATGGCGACCGGGATGGTCGACAGCAGGTCGATCGCCTTGCGGCCGGGCACCGTGGTGCGGTTGATCGTGTAGCCGATCGCGAAAGCCAGCGCGCCGCCGGTCACCGCGGTGATCACGCCGACCTTCAGCGTGTTCCAGATCGACAGCATGGTCAGCGGATTGTCGAATACCGCGTTGAAATGCCACCAGCCGTACTGGTTCATGTCGAACAGCGCCTGGAAATCCTTGAAGAAAAGAAACTTCCGGAAGGCGGCAATGGTCAGCGCCAGGGTCGGCAGGATGACGACGATGAAGAGATAGGTGAGCGCCAGCCCGAAGGTGAACCAGCGCCAGCGGCCGAGATTGAGGGAGCGCGGGCGGAACGCCTTGCCGGCGACGGTGGCGTAGCTCTTGCCCGACAGTACCTTCTGCTGCGCCCAGACGAAGATCGCGGTGACGATCATCAGCAGGATCGCGACCGCCGCCGCGGTGTTGTAGAGGGGCGGACTCCAGGCAGTCAGCTTGAAGATGTAGGTCGTGAGCACGTTGATGTTGGCGGGCGCCCCCAGCACCGCGGGGATGCCGTAGATGCCGAGCATCACCACGAACGACAGCAGCATGCCGGCCAGGATCGCGGGCGCGATCAGCGGGAAGGTCACGGTGAACAGCGTCGTGAAGGCGGAAGCGCCCGACACTTCCGAGGCTTCCTCGAGGCTGGGGTCCATGTTGCGCAGCGCCGAGGCGGTGAACATGTAGACGTACGGCGCGTAGTAGATGCCGAACACCAGGATGAGGCCCGACATCGAATAGAAGTCGAAGCGGAAGTCGATGTTCATCCACTTCAGGAAGATGTTGAGCATGCCGGTCTTGGGCGAGCCCAGGATGCTCCAGGCGACGCCGGCGACCAGCGGCGGCACGAACAGCGGGATCATCGACGCGGCGGCAATGAAGCCGCGCAACGGGGTGTTGGTGCGCACCACGATCCACGAGAAGAAGAGCCCGATCACCACGGCCAGGATGGTGCCGCCGCCGCAGGCCGCGAGAGCGTTGTAGAAGGCGAGGTGGACGTTCTCGTTCACCAGCACGGCGCCGAAATGCTCGAGGGACGGCTTGAACTTGCCGAAGCCGTCGACCACCGGATTCGAATCGCTGAGCGCGCCGAACACCAGCATCAGCAGCGGATAGACGACCAGGAAGGCGAGCAGCAGCAACAGCGCCGTCACCCAGATCGGCGCACCCCAGCGGCGCGGCGCGGCGGCCGCGTCGCTCGATGCCGGCAAGGCGGCTGCAGTTGTCGCCGTCAACGCTAACTCCTCCCACGGCCCGCCGTTGTGTCGCGGCTTCATTGCCTATGCACCGTAGCCCATGACGATTTCGGGCGCTACGCTTTGGTAATGAAGCTCAAGCACCACGACCGTTATCGCTACGTGCCTCTGCGCGGTCGTCCGAACTACAGATGGCCGGGGGAAAAGGGATTGGCGATCTATTTCGCCCTGAACCTGGAGCATTTTTCCTTCGGCGAGGGGCTGGGCGCGGAACTGGCGCCGGGAGGGCCGCAGCCGGACGTTCTGAACTACGCCTGGCGCGACTATGGCAATCGCGTCGGCGCCTGGTACCTCCACGACGCCTTCGACGCGCTGAAGCTGCCGATGGCGGCGCTGGTCAACAGCCACCTGTACGATTACGCGCCGGAGCTGATTGCGGCCCATCGGGCGCGCGGCGACGAGATCGTGGGCCATGGCCGGACCAATGCCGAGCGCCAGGGCACGCTGGACGAGGCCGCCGAGCGGGCGCTGATCGCCGAGGCCACGAAGCGGCTGGCGGACGCCGAGGGACGGGCGCCGCAGGGCTGGCTCGGCCCGTGGATCTCGCACAGTCACGTGACGCCCGACCTGCTGGCCGAGGCGGGGTATTCGTATCTGCTCGACTGGTGCATGGACGACCAGCCGATCTGGTTCGCCTGTCGTGGCGGCCGTCGAATTCTCGCGGTGCCCTATCCGCAGGAACTCAACGACATTCCGGCAATCGTCGGTCGCAAGGAGAACGGCTCGGACTTCGCCGACATGATCGTCGACCAGTTCGAGGAGATGCTCGAGCTGTCGCAGACCCGGCCGCTGGTGATGGGCGTGGCGCTGCATGCCTACATCGTCGGCCAGCCCCACCGCCTGCGCCATCTCAAGCGCGCGTTGAAGCACATCGCCGCGTCGCGCCACTCGATCTGGCTGACCACGCCCGGCGAAATCGCGCGGCATTGCGCGGGCCTGCCGGAGGGGATTGTGCCGTAAACTTAAATTCCTCTTGTTCCTCTCTCCCGGTAGGGAGGAGAGGAGAATGAAGGAGAGACTTTCGGAATGCGCCTCTTCACCGCCACGCTCGCGACCGAGACCAATACCTTCTCGCCGCTGCCGACCAGCCTGCAGAACTACAAGGAATCGGTGTTCTTCCGGCCGGGCGAGCACCCGACCGACGCGCCGCGCATGTGCACGGCGCCGCTGTTCGTGGGCCGGGCGCGGGCCAACAAAGAAGGCTTCGAGCTGATCGAGGGAAGCTGCTTCGCGGCGAGTCCCGCCGGCACGACCAACCGCGTCGACTACGAATTCATGCGCGACGAGATCCTCGATCAACTGAAGAAGGCGATGCCGGTCGACGGACTGCTGCTCGGCCTGCACGGCGCGATGGTGGCGCACGGCTACGACGACGTCGAAGGCGACATCATCGAGCGGTGCCGCGCGATCGTCGGCCCGACATGCGTGATCGGCGTCGAACTCGACCCGCATTGCCATCTCACGAT
>CAYZQZ010000437.1:0-3750 GCA_964480235.1 uncultured Reyranella sp.
CGCCGGCAAGGTTGGCGGCTACTGCGAAACGCGGCTGTTGCCCGACTGCGGCCACAGCCCGCATCTGCAGCAGCCCAGTCAGGTTCTGGCCGAGATCGCCCGCTTCGTGGCGCCGCTCGCCCTCGTCGTCTGAAGGCCGGCTACCGGCCGGCAGATCGAAAAGCTCTGCTGACGAGAGTTACAATATATTGGCCATATCGACCGCCGCCGCGCATGGTCGCGGCATGACCGGCCCGACTTCCCTACAGCCGCTTGAGCTGCGTCGACGCTGCCCAGTTGAGCTCGGACGTCGTCGGGCAGCGCGCCTGGGTGAGCTGAAGCTGCTCGCGCGCCCGCTGCTTGTTGCCGGCGCGCTGGGCATCCATGCCGCCGAAGAACGCCGCCGGGCAGCGGCCGTTGGCGCGCTTGGCGTTGGGATCGGATTCGGCGGCGACCTCGAGTTCGCCGGCCGTCATCTTGCCGAGAAGGAACTTGGCAATCGGGCCCGGCCACTCGTAGAGGTTCTCGTTGCCGATCGAGCGGTTGAGGATGGCGCGCGCGTCCTGCCTGCCCGGCACGTTCGCCGCGTAGCGCCACAGCTCGCCCGGCAGACGCGCCTTGAGCGTCGTGCGGCCCTCCAGCGATGCCTCGAAGTCGCTCGCGGACTGCTGGAAGTTGCCGAGATTGAAATTGGCGTGGCCGCGATAGAACTGGACCAGCCGCTTGTCGGCTGCGCCGCTGCCGGCGAGCGACTGGTCGAGGACACCGAGCGCGCGCGCGTAGTCGGCAATCTGCATGTAGACCTGGGCCTGGCCCACGACCAGCCAGGCGTCGTTCGGCTTCTTCGCCAGGCCGTAGTCGAGCACCTTCAGCGCCGCCGCCCGGTCGCCGCCGCCGGCCAGGTCGGATTGGGTGGTCGACAGCACGATCTGCCAGCCGCTGGGCAGCACCTTGACCATCTCGACGATGTCTTTCTCGCTGTCCTTGTCGCGCCCCAGGCGCGTCAGGTGGAAGGCCCGGATGCTGAGATAGAGCGAGCGGTCGAAGGCCGGCAGCTGCGATGCCGAGAGGATCTTGTTCAGCGTGTCGAGCGAGGAGTTGCGCGCCGCCGCCGATCCGCCGGGCAGGCTGCTGCCCGTGCTGCCACCGGTGCTGCCACCGATGATGCTGCCCCCGAAATCGCGGGCGGAATTGTCCCAGTTGGCACCGCCCTGGAGCTGCGCCGACGCTCCGCCGGATACGGTGCAGAGCACCGCCAAAAGCCCCAACGCGCGCCCAATTCTGCGTTGCATGGGCACACTCTGGCACAGCCCGCAGCGGCCCGCATCCGCCGATTGCCTGTGCCCGCCCGGCCCCCTATTTTGCACCCGATTTTGCTGCCGCCCCGCCTCAAGGAGTACCGCCATGGCCGCCGCCCATCCCAATAGTTTCAAGGCCCGCAAGTCGCTCAAGGTCGGCGCCAAGAGCTACACCTATTACAGCCTGTCGGCGGTCGAGAAGGAGGTCGGCGACCTGTCGCGCCTGCCTGTCTCGCTGCGCATCCTGATGGAGAACCTCGTCCGTCACGAGGACGGCACCACGGTCAAGAAGGCTGATATCGCCGCCTTTGCGGACTGGGTGAAGAACGGCGGCAAGTCGACCAAGGAGATCAACTTTCGCTGCGCCCGAGTGCTGATGCAGGACTTCACCGGCGTGCCGGCGGTGGTCGACCTCGCCGCCATGCGCGACGCGATGCAGAAGCTGGGCGGCGATGCCAAGAAGATCAATCCGCTGGTTCCGGTTGACCTGGTGATCGACCACTCGGTGATCGTCGACAATTTCGGTAACAGTTCCGCCTTCAGGGCCAACGTCGCGCTCGAGTACGAGCGTAACCTCGAGCGCTATCAGTTCCTGCGCTGGGGTGCGATGGCGTTCAACAATTTCCGCGTCGTGCCGCCGGGCACCGGCATCTGCCACCAGGTCAATCTCGAGTTCCTGTCCCAGGTTGTCTTCCAGCAGAAGAACGGCAAGGAGACGGTGATATATCCCGACACGCTGGTCGGCACCGACAGCCACACCACGATGGTCAACGGTCTTTCGGTGCTGGGCTGGGGCGTCGGCGGCATCGAGGCCGAAGCCTCCATGCTCGGCCAGCCGCAGCCGATGGTGATTCCGGAGGTCGTGGGCTTCAAGCTGACCGGCAAGCTGAAGGAAGGCGCGACCGCGACCGACCTCGTGCTGACCGTGACGCAGATGCTGCGCAAGAAGGGCGTGGTCAACAAGTTCGTCGAGTTCTACGGCGACGGCCTCGCCGACCTGCCGCTCGCCAACCGCGCCACGATCGCCAACATGGCGCCCGAGTACGGCGCGACCTGCGGCTTCTTCCCGGTCGACGAGATCACGCTCGGCTACCTGAAGACCACCAATCGCGGCGCCGGCGCCAAGGTCGTCGAGGCCTATGCCAAGAAGCAGGGTCTGTGGCGCAGCAAGAAGTCGCCCGAGCCGGTATTCACCGACACGCTGTCGCTCGATCTCGGCGACGTGGTGCCGAGCCTTGCCGGCCCGAAGCGTCCGCAGGACCGCGTGCCGCTCAACGAGGCGGCGCAGCAGTTCAAGGCCAACATGGAGAAGGAGTTCGAGCGCAAGGACGACGGCAAGCGCGTCAAGTGCGCCGGCACCGACTACGATCTCGGGCATGGCGACGTCGTGCTGGCGGCGATCACCTCCTGCACCAACACCTCCAACCCGTACGTGATGCTGGGCGCCGGTCTCGTCGCGCGCAACGCGGTGAAGATGGGCCTCAAGGTCAAGCCGTGGGTCAAGACTTCGCTGGCGCCGGGCTCGCAGGTCGTCACCGAGTATCTCGAGGCCTCGGGCCTGCAGAAGGACCTCAACAAGATCGGCTACAACCTGGTGGGCTACGGCTGCACCTCGTGCATCGGCAACTCCGGCCCGCTGCCCGATCCGGTGACCAAGGCGATCACTGACGGCGATCTGGTCGTTAGCTCGGTGCTGTCGGGCAACCGCAATTTCGAGGGCCGCGTCAATCCGCTGACCCGCGCCAACTACCTGGCCTCCCCCATGCTGGTCGTCGTTTACGCCCTGGCCGGCTCGATGAAGATCGACATCACCAAGGATCCGATCGGCAAGGGCAAGGGCGGCAAGGACGTCTATCTAAAGGACATCTGGCCCTCGAATGCCGAGGTTGCGAAGTTCGTCGACAAGTTCGTCACGACCAAGGCGTTCAAGAAGCGCTATGCCGACGTCTTCAAGGGCGACAAGTTCTGGCGCTCGATCAAGACCAAGCCGACGCTGACCTATGCCTGGGACGACAAGTCGACCTATGTGCGCAACCCACCCTACTTCGAGGGCATGGGCAAGGTGCCGGGCAGCCTGTCGAACATCGCGGGCGCCCGTCCGCTCGGCCAGTTCGGCGATTCGATCACGACCGACCACATTTCTCCGGCCGGTTCGATCAAGAAGGACAGCCCGGCCGGCGCCTACCTGATGGATCACGGCGTCGACGCGAAGGACTTCAACCAGTACGGCACCCGGCGCGGCAATCACGAGGTGATGATGCGCGGCACCTTCGCCAACATCCGGCTCAAGAATGAGATGGTGCCGGGCGTCGAGGGCGGCTTCACGCACCACTACCAGACCGATCAGCCCGAGCCGATCTACGACGTGGCGATGCGCTACAAGAAGGAGCACACGCCGCAGGTCCTGATCGCCGGCAAGGAGTACGGCACCGGCTCGTCGCGCGACTGGGCGGCCAAGGGCGTCAACCTGCTC
>CAYZQZ010000438.1:0-3742 GCA_964480235.1 uncultured Reyranella sp.
TCACTTCCGCGATGCCTTCCAGCACCTTCTTCGGCGTGATCAGGTTCAGTCGGCCGAGTTGATCGTCCTCGCCCCAATCGCCCCAGGTCGAGCCTTCGGGGCGGTGCTTCCAGCGCTTCATTCAAGTTTCTCCCTTGGATGGGCAGGGAGACTACGTCTGCATGGCTCCTACGCGCAATTCCGCCAGCCGAAGAACAACGGATCGGATATAAACGGCCGCGCAGAAGGGTACGTAATGTCCGCCATCACCGTCGAGCCCGCGCGTCGGGACGTCCGCGTCATCAGCCTGATCGGCATCGCGCACGGCACCAGCCATTATTATCAGCTCGCCTTCGTCACGATGCTGCTGATCGTGCGCGACAGCGTCGGTTTGAGCTTCGAGCAGATTGGCGCGCTCGGCGCGATCTTCTACGGCATTTCGGGCTTCGGCCAGACGGTTGCCGGCTTCGCCGTCGACCGTTTCGGCGCGCGTCCCATCCTTGCCGGCGGTCTCGCCGCACTTGGCGTTTCGCTCGGCCTCGTCTCGATGGCGCACAGCTTCTGGGCGTTTGCCGCGATCGCGGTGGTGGGCGGTGCGGGCAACAGTGTGTTTCATCCGGCCGACTTCGCCATCCTCAATGCGTCGGTGGACCAGAAGCGGCTGGGACGCGCCTTCAGTATCCACGGTCTCGGTGGCTCCCTCGGCTGGGCGGCGGCACCGGTAATGTACTTCCTCGACAATGCGATGGGACAGGCGGGCGCCACGCTTCTCGGCGCTGTTCCCGGCCTGGTGCTGGCCGTCCTCGTATTTGTGCACAGGACCGACCTGGTCGATCACCGAGTCAAAGCCCGCGAGAGTGCGACGGCTAACGGTACCGTTTCCAACCTGAAACTCTTCCTGCAAGCGCCGATCCTGCTGTGCCTGGTCTATTTTGCCGTGCTCGCCACCAACACTGTGGGCATCCAGCAGTTCGCCGTGCCGGCGTGGCAGAGCATGTTCGGCGTCAGCGAGAATTACGCCGCGGTCTGCCTGATCGTGTTCGTCGTCGGTTCGGCGGCGGGTACCCTGCTGGGTGGCTACTTCGCAGATCGCGTGCGCAGGCACGAATGGGTCGCGTCCATCGGTCTTGCGATCGCTGCCGTCTTTACCCTGCCGGTTGCGACGGTCAGCGTCGGTCCGGTGTTGTTGCCGGTCGTGCTGTTCCTCGCCGGCTTTGCCGCGGGTACCACGGGCCCCTCGCGCGACATGATCGTGCGCAGCACTACGCCGCCCGGCGCCTCGGGCAAGGTGTTCGGGTTCGTCTATTCCGGGCTGGACATCGGGTCTTTCGCGGCGCCGCTGGTTTTCAGCCGCTTCATGGGGGCCGGTCAGCCCGCGACGATGTTCTGGGTCGCCGCCGGCCTCTACGTGTTCGGCACGTTCCTGGTTATGCTCATCCGCCAGTCCAAGGCGCCGCCCAAGCCGCTTCCTGCCGCCGCCGAGTAGGTCGCTTCCTTCCCAAGGCGAATGGGGGAGAACCTTACGCGGCTTCTAGCGCCTCTTGCGCCACCAGCCACTCATGTTCGGCATGGGCAAGCTCGCGCTCCAGCCGGAGCTTTTCCTTTTGCAGGTCGGCTGCCACGTTGGGCGGGCCTGAGTAGGTCGCGGGGTCGGCCAGTTTTGCCTCAACCTCGGTCCGCCGTTTGGTTAGATCGGCGATGTTTTTTTCGGCAGCCTCGAGCGCGCGCTTCAGTGGCCCGCGCTTGACCTTCTCCGCAGGCGGCGAGGGTGGG
Source organism: uncultured Reyranella sp. (assembly GCA_964480235.1). GTDB lineage: Bacteria > Pseudomonadota > Alphaproteobacteria > Reyranellales > Reyranellaceae > Reyranella. The sequence continues at coordinate 1,753 of CAYZQZ010000438.1, forward strand.
GGAGGGGCGGCGGCGACCTTCTTCTCCTTCTTGCTTTTGCCTTCCCTGGCCGGCCGGCCGCTGCGCTCGCGCAGCATCTTCTCCTGGTACTCGTCGATGTCGCCTTCGAACGGCTTCACCGTGCCCTTGTCGACCACCCAGAGCTGGTCGGCGACCATCTTCACGAGATGGGTGTCGTGGCTCACCAGCACGACGGCGCCTTCGAAATCGTTGATCGCGTCGACCAGCGACGCGCGGGCATCCATGTCGAGATGGTTGGTCGGCTCGTCGAGCAGCAGCATGTGCGGCGCGTTGCGGGTAGCGAGCGCCAGCAGCAGGCGCGTCTTCTCGCCGCCCGACAGCACGCCGACCTTGAGGTTGGCGCGATCACGGCTGAACCCGAACCGGCCGAGTTGGGCGCGCACTTTGTGCTCCTGGGTGCCGGGGCCCATGGCGACATTCATGTGGTCGAACGGAGCCGCCTCGTAATCGAGGCTTTCTTCCTGATCCTGCGAGAAGTAGCCAACCTTGAGCTTGGGCTGCCTCTTGCGCTTGCCCGATCGCGGCTCCAGGCGCTGCGATATCAGGCGGATGAAGGTCGACTTGCCGTTGCCGTTCTGACCGAGCAGGGCGATCCGATCTTCCATGTCGATGCGCAGGTCGAGCTTCTGCAGCACGAGCGGGCCGTTGGGATAACCGACGGAGACCTCGTCCAGCGTCTCGATCGGCGAGGCGAGCAGCTCGGGCGAGGGGAAGTTGAAGCTGATCTTCTCGTCGACCGGCACAGTCGCGATCGGCCCGAGCTTCTCGATCATCTTCATGCGCGACTGCGCCTGGCGCGCCTTGCTCGCCTTGGCCTTGAACCGGTCGACGAAGGCCTGCATGTGCTTGCGCTGGGCGGCGATCTTGGCCTGCTGTGCGGCGTCGTTGGCCAGCCGCTCGGCGCGAGTCTTCTCGAAGAAGTCGTAATTGCCGGTGTAGGACACCAGCTTCTCCTGATCGATATGCACGATGTGGTCGCACACGTCGTTCAGCAGATCGCGATCGTGGCTGACCATCAGGATGGTATTCCGGAATTTCTTGAGATGTTCCGTCAGCCACATCATGGCTTCGATATCGAGATGGTTCGAGGGCTCGTCGAGGATCAGCAGGTCCGGCGAGCTGAACAGCGTACCGGCGAGCGCCACGCGCATGCGCCAGCCGCCCGAGAATTCGCCGCACGGTCGTTGCTGGGCGTCGTTGTCGAAGCCGAGGCCGCTCAGGATCGCCGCGGCGCGCGACGGTGCCGAGGCGGCGTCGATCTCGTCGAGCCGCATGTGGATGTCGGCGAGGCGGAGCCCGTCCTCGGAGGTTTCAGCCTCGGCAAGGAGGGCGGTCCGCTCCTTGTCGGCAGCCAGGACCGCGTCGATTACGGCGATGTCGCCGCCAGGAGGATCCTGCGGCACCGACCCGATCTTGGTCCGGCCCATCAGGTTGATGTCGCCGCCGTCGGCCTCCAGGTCGCCCTGGATGAGTTTGAGCAGCGTCGATTTGCCGGCGCCATTGCGGCCGACCAGGCCGACCTTCCAGCCATCGGAAAAGGCTACGGAGGCGCGGTCGAAAAGGACGCGCTCGCCGTGGCGAAAGGAGAGGTCGGTGACGCTCAACATGGGGCGCGGCGTTTAGCATGGGGAGGCGCATGCTCCAACCGGCTTGCGGGGCTCAAACCCTGTGTCTATAAGCCCCGCCCACTTATCAGGGATTTTACAGGCAAGGGGATTCCATGGCCGTCGAACGTACTTTTTCGATCATCAAGCCGGATGCGACGCGCCGGAACCTCACGGGCAAGATCAATGCCCGGTTCGAGGAGAAGGGCCTGCGCATCGTGGCCCAGAAGCGGATCTGGATGAGCCGCCAGCAGGCCGAGACGTTCTACGGCGTGCACAAGGCCCGGCCGTTCTTCAACGACCTCTGCAGCTTCATGACCTCCGGTCCCGTCGTGGTCCAGGTACTGGAAGGCGAGGGCGCCATC
>CAYZQZ010000439.1:0-3728 GCA_964480235.1 uncultured Reyranella sp.
CGTCGCCGCCGCCTTGAAGGGCATCGAGGGCGTGCAACAGGTCGTGGATGCCGGGCAAGGGGCGTGGCGCGTCGTCGCCGACCGCGACGTGCGCGCGGCGGCGGCCCAGCGCATCGTCGGTGCCGGCGGGTCTCTCACCCGACTCGCCGAACTGCAGCCCAGCCTCGAAGAAGTCTACACGCGGTATTTCCAGGAGCAGCGTCATGCGGCGTGAAGGCTCTCCGTTCACCGGTCTCGGGCCGGTCTTCATGAAGGAGCTGTCAGATCATCTCAGCTCGACGCGCATGCTCGTGTTGACGCTGTTCGTGATCGTGTTCGGCGCGTTCCCCGTGGCCTCCTCGCTACAGGCGCTGCGGACCGTGGTGAGCCAGGATGCCTTCCTGTTCCTGCGCATCTTCACCATCGAGCCTGAGCAGGTGCCGATTTCGTTCATCACGGCGCTGAACTTCATCCTGCCGCTGATGGCGATCGGACTGGGCTTCGATTCGGTCAACAGCGAATTCAACCGGCGAACGCTCTCCCGAGTCTTGTCGCAGCCGATCTACCGCGACGCGCTGCTGATCGGGAAGTTCCTGGGCGGTCTTGCGACGCTTGCCGTCACGCTGATCGGCCTGTGGCTGATCGTGTTCGGTGCGGGGCTGCTGCTGCTCGGCCTGCCGCCGCGCGGCGTGGAGGTGGCCCGTGCCGTTGGCTTCCTGGTGGTCGCCATCGCCTATGGCGGCGTGTGGCTCGCGGTTGCGATGTTCTTTTCGGTGGTGTTCCGCTCGACCGCGACCTCGGCGCTCTGCGCGCTCGGCCTCTGGCTGTTCTTCTTCATCCTGTGGCCGATGATCGCCAATGCGATCGTGGTCGGCTTCGCGCCGCGCGAAATCACCAGCCTCGACCAGTATGTCGGCCTTCAGGAGTTCGCGCTCGCCATGCAGCGGCTGTCGCCGGGCACACTGTTCAGCGAAGCGCTGCTGGGCCTGCTCAATCCCGAGACGCGCACGCTGGGCTTCACGCTGCCGACGCAGATGCGCGGTGCCATCCCGGGCGCGCCGCTGCCGCTCGACCAGAGCCTGCTGCTCATCTGGCCGCAGGTGACCGGCCTCGTTGCCGGCATGATCGTGGTGTTCGCGGCGGCTTACGTGGTCTTCCAGCGCGAGGAAGTGCGCGCCTGAGGGACTGGACCCAAGCCGCCGCCCGTAACAACGCCGCCTGGTGCGACGCCGTCTGCCGCGCGCACGGCCACCCGGGCCGTTTCCTGGAGAACATCTGGGTGAACGGGGCCGAAGTGCCGCGCTTCTATCCGAACGCCGTGACCCTTTCGGCCGACGAAGCCGATCTGGCCGGACAGCTCGAGACCATAGAGATTCTGCAGAAGTCGAACCTGCCGGGCCGGTGGGCCGTGAAGGACAGCTTCAACACTCTGGACCTGGGGCGGCGCGGCTTCGAGGTGCTGCTGGAAGCCTCGTGGATCCGGGCGGCGATGCCGATGGGTGAGGCGACCGCCGGCATCGAATGGCGGCGCGAGACCGAGGCTTCCACGCAGCTGCCTTTCGGCGACGACAACTTCGCGATGTTCGCCGGCCGGCGCGGCTTCGGCATCGTCGCGGGCGGAATGTTCTACCGCGCCGAGGGCGTGGTCGGGATCACCAATGTCGTGGCGGAGGCGGCCGACGCCGTATCGGTCTGGCGGTCGCTGATCCTGCTCGCGGTCCAGACCTTTCCGCGTTTGCCTGTGGTCGGCTACGAGTCCGGCGCCGAGCTGGCGGCGGCCCTCGATGCCGGCTTCGAACTGGGCGATCCGCTGAAAGTCTGGGTCAGGTCGCGGGACTGAATCCGCACGCCTCCAGTGCCGCCAGCATATGTGGCGGCGGCGCGGCTTCGACCTTGATCGGTGGCTTGTTCTTGCTGAGCGGCAGCACGATGGCATGGCTCTGCAGGTGCAGCATCGTGCCGGGCACGGCTTTGCCATAGAAGCGGTCGGCGATGATCGGGCAGCCGGCGGCCGTGCAATGCACGCGCAGTTGATGGGTGCGGCCGGTCTCGGGCTTGAGTTCGAGCCAGGTCATGTCCGGGCCGCGGCCCAGGACTCTGTAACGGGTGATCGCGGTCTGGCCCTTGTCGGAAACCTTAACGGACCAGCCGCTCTTGGTGTTCACCTTCAGCAGCTTCTGGTCGAATACGCCCTCGTCGGCCGGAGGCGAGCCCTCGACGACCGCCCAATAGGTCTTCTCGGTCTCGCGGGCCTGGAAGATGCGGCCGAGCTTGGCCAGGGCCTTGTGGTGGCGTCCCAGCACCAGCACACCTGCGGTATCGGCATCGAGGCGGTGGGCGAGCGCCGGCGGCCGCGGCAGACCGTAGCGCAGCGCATCGAAGCATTCCTCGAGGTTCGGAGCTTTGCTCGGGCCGGCATGGACGGCGAGGCCTGCGGGCTTGTCGATCACCAGGATCAGCCCGTCGCGATAGAGCACCCGTGCCTGTATTTCCTCGGCCGTGAGCGGCGGCGCCCGCTTCAAAGGTCCGGCCATCGATCGAGCCAGTGCTCGCTCGCTTCGTAGAGGGCGGCGGCACGCAGCACCGAGGCGTCGTCGCGAAAGCGTCCGACGATCTGCAGGCCGACCGGCAGGCCCGCGCTGTCGTAGCCGCTGCAGATCGTGAGGGCGGGATGGCCGGTGATGTTGAACGGCATGGTGTAGGGAAACCAGTTGCGCCGAAGCTCCCCGGCCTCGATGCCGTCGATCCGAATCGGCTCGAACAGATCCTGGTCGATCGGCAGTGCCGTGCGCGAGAGGGTGGGCGTCACCAGGTAGTCGGCGGTTTCGAACCAGCCCTGGACCATACGGAACAGCTCGGTTCGCTTGAACATGGCACGCTGGTAGTCGGTGCCGCTCCACTCGGACGCCATGGCGACCTGCCGCACCAGTGACGGCGAGACCTTGTTGTCCTCGCGCATGATCAGGTCGGCGAAGCGGGCGCGCCAGGTCGTGTGGTTGATCACCTTCCAGATCGGCTCCATGTCGGGCAGCGCCTGGTCCAGTTCGATCAGTTCGGCGCCCAGTTGGCGCAGTTGGCGCAGTGCCGCCTCGAACGAGGCGCGGACTTCCCGGGCGACAACCTTGTCGCCGAGGCTGGCCGAGTACAGGATTTTCCGGCCTTTCAGATCGCCTTCGGCCTTTGCCGCCGCAAGATAGTCCTGGGAAGCGAGGCCGATCGACCACGGGTCGCTGGGGTGCGGCCCGGCCATCGCCTGCAGCATCAGGGCGGTATCCATCACCGTGCGGGTCATCGGCGTGACATAGGTGTAGTTGCCGAAGGCGTCGGCGACCTGGCTGTGCGGGATCACGCCGTTGCTCTGCTTCAAGCCGACCATGCCGTTGGCCGCCGCCGGAATGCGCGTGGAGCCGCCACCGTCAGTGGCGATGCCGATCGGGCCGATACCGGCTGCCACGGCCACCGCCGCACCGCCGCTCGAGCCGCCGGACGTACGCTCGGCGCTCCAGGCGTTGCGGGTGCGGCCGAACAGCGGTGCGTCGGTCAGCGCCTTGTGGCCGAACTCCGGTGTGGTGGTCTTGCCGAACAGCACGGCGCCGGCCTGCTTCATGCGCGCGGCGGCGACGGCGTCTTCCTTGGGGACGTTGTCCTCGTGATGCAGCGAGCCGAAGGTGGTGCGCATACCCGCGGTGTTGACAAGGTCCTTGGCGGCGTAGGGGATGCCGTGCAGCAGGCCGAGCGTCTCGCCGCGC
>CAYZQZ010000440.1:0-3713 GCA_964480235.1 uncultured Reyranella sp.
CGTTCGGCCAGGTGCCGTGGCTCAGCGACGGCGACCTCTCGATCTTCGAGAGTGGGGCGATCCTGCTGCATCTCGGTGGACTGAGCGACGCGCTGATGCCGGCCGACCCGCGCGGGCGCTGCGAAGTCACGGAGTGGGTCTTCGCGGCGCTGAACTCCGTTGAGATGGCGAGCCTGCCGTGGGGCATCCTGAAGTTCATGAAGAACGACGACGACACGCCCGCCTGGAAATTCCTCGACGGATGGGTCTCGTTGCGGCTCAGGCACATGGAGGCGGTGCTCGCCGGGCGGCAATGGCTCGCGGGGTCATTCTCCATCGCTGACATCCTGATGTCGGACGTGCTGCGCCTGGTCGATCGCTTCGACGGCCTCGCGGCGTATCCGGCTTGCAAGGACTACGTTGCGCGCGCCACGGCCCGTCCGGCATTCAAGAAGGCGCACGCCGACCAGATGGCTCACTTCGCGAGGGCCGACGCGGCCAGGGCGTCGAGCGACTAAAGCACTGCAATGGGTGCCGGCGGACGAGCTGTCTGTGGTGACCGCACCATGGTCTTCATCGTCATATCGCCCGCTGCCGGAACACACGCGAGGTCGTCCCGCGTCTCGGCAATGTCCGTCCGCTGAATGCACTCATGAGAGGCCCGTTGAATTTCATGCGGAATCGGATTCGATGTCGATAGTATCGGGCTTCGGGCAAGTCCTCCGAGGATCTGCGGTCGGGCGGGAGCGACGGCCTCGCCGCCGGTCTAGCGTGAACCCCCGGCAACGCCGGTCCAAGCGATCGGGTAGCGGTTGAACCCGCGGAAGCGGGCCCGGCCGCCGCGCTCGAAGGCGCCGGCGCGGTCCAGCCCGTCGAAGCGGGCGACCAGCCGGCCGATCGCGATCGTGCCCTCCAGTCGCGCCAGCACGGCGCCCAGGCACATGTGCACGCCCGAGCCGAAGGCAAAGTGCCGGTTGGGCTCGCGCGCGATGTCGAAGCGGTCGGGCTCGGCGAACTGTGCCGGATCGCGGTTGGCGGCGCCGATGCCGATATGGAGATAGGTGCCCGCAGCCAGCGTCTCGCCGCCGATCTCGAGATCCTGCGTGAGGCGGCGGTTGCCGAGCTGGTTGGAACTCTCGAAGCGCAGGCCCTCCTCGACACAGCTCCGAAGCAGGCTGGGATCGTCCCTGAGCCGCGCCAACTCGCCCGGGAAGCGCAGCAGGGCATCGACGGTGTTGCCGATCAGGTTGGTCGTGGTCTCGTGGCCCGCGTTCAGCAGGAAGATGCAGTTCTGGATCAGCTCCTCGCGCGTAAGCCGCTCGCCGTCGACCTCGCCGTGGATTAGCGTGCCGAGAATGTCGTGATCGTCTGCCGGCCGCTTGGCGCGCTCCTCGATCAGCGCGTCGAGGTACCTCGAGAACTCGGTGACGGCCGCATTGCCCGCCGCCTGACGCTCCGGCCCGGCGACTGGTTCGAGCGCACCCAGGATCGCGAGCGAATAGCGGCGGAACGGCGCTCGCTCACCCGCCGGTACGCCCAGCATGTCGCAAATCACTTCGACGGGCAGGCGGAAGGCGAAATCCTCGACGAGATCCATGTGGCCGGCATCGGCGTGCCGCGCCAGAAGGCCGTCGACCACCGCCTCGATGCGCGGGGTCAGCGCCGCCAGCGCGCGCGGTGTAAAGGCCGCCGCCAGCAGCTTGCGCACCCGCGTGTGCAGTGGCGGGTCGTTGAACACCAGGCTGGTGGTGTGATGGCGGTACAGTGGTGTGCCGACGCCGAACTTGGGGCCGAACTCGGCCTTCTTGTCCGAACTCATGCGGGCGTCGCGGTAACACACCGCGACATCGGCGTAGCGTGACAGGAACACGCTGCCATCGGGCAGGCGTTTCAGAGGCGCGAAACGGCGCAGCGCGTGGTAGCGCGGGAAGGGGTCGGCCAGGAACTCGGGCTCGAGCCGGGCGAGATCGAAGCGCCCGGCGAAGGTCTGGGCCTCGCCCGGGGGCAGTTCGATCAGCCCCGCGGTCAGAACTGCTCCTCGGTGAGGGCGAACACGGTGCGGCCCGCCGCCTTGAGTGGCCCGAGCTGCGCCAGCGCCGGCGGCAGAATGACCTCGGCATAGAAGCGCGCCGTGACCAGCTTGGCCTCGAGGAACTTCGGGTCCCCGTCCCGGGTCGCCAGCCGCTGCTGCGCCACCAAGGCGCTCTTGGCCAGGAGCCAGCCGCCCAACGCGGTTCCGGCGAGTCGCAGGAAGGGTACCGAGCCCGCCAGGGCGTTCGTCAGGTCCTTGGCGGCGGTGCCGGCCACCCACCGGGTAGCGTCCTCCAGCGACGTCGCAGCGGCTTCGATGCCCGTCGCGATGGCGGCAAGATCGTCGCCGGGGGCCTTCCTGAGCTCGCCCAGCAGGGTGCGCATCTCGGCGACCAGCCCCAGCATGGTCTCGCCGGCGTCCTTGGTGACCTTGCGGCCCACCAGGTCGCGCGCCTGGATGCCGTTGGTGCCCTCGTAGATCGGCAGGATGCGGGCGTCGCGCAGGTGCTGGGCCGCGCCGGTTTCCTCGATGAAGCCCATGCCGCCATGGATCTGCACGCCAGTCGAGGCGATCTCGTTGCCGAGGTCGGTGAACCACGCTTTCACGATCGGAATCAGCAGATCGACGCGATCCTGGATCTTGCGCGCGGCCTCGCGGTCGGGCGTCTTGATCGAGCCGTCAATACCGGCAGCCGTGTAGTAGCCCAGCGCGCGCATCGCCTCGATCTGTGCGCGCATGCTCATCAGCATGCGCCGTACGTCGGCGTGGTGCACGATCGATACCGACTGCGGCTGCGGGCTGCCGTCGTCCTTGGACTGGACGCGTGTCTTGGCGAACGCGGCGGCCTGCTGGTAGGCGCGCTCGGCGATGGCCAGCCCCTGGATGCCGACCGAGAGGCGGGCATTGTTCATCATGGTGAACATGTAGGAAAGCCCACGGCCTTCCTCGCCGACGAGATAGCCGACGGCACCGCCATCGTCGCCGAAGCTCATGACGCAGGTCGGGCTGGCATGGATGCCGAGCTTGTGCTCCAGCGAGACGCAACGCAGGTCGTTGCGCTTGCCGGGCTTCCCGTCCGGACCGGGCAGGAACTTGGGCACGATGAAGAGGGAGATTCCGCGCACGCCCGCGGGTGCGTCGGGTGTCCTGGCCAAGACCAGATGCACGATGTTCTCGGTGAGGTCGTGCTCGCCGTAGGTGATGAAGATCTTCTGGCCGGTGATCTTGTAGTGGTCGCCGTCCTTGACCGCGCGGCTCTTGAGCTGGCCGAGGTCGGAGCCAGCCTGCGGTTCGGTGAGATTCATCGTGCCAGTCCACTCGCCCGAGATCATCTTGGGCAGGTAGGTCGCCTTCTGCTCGGCCGAACCGTGATGGTGGATGGCGTCGATCGCGCCCTGATTCAGCAGCAGTACCAGGCCAAAGCCCATGTTGGCCGCCTGCCACATCTCCTGCACCGTGGTTGCGAGCAGCCACGGCATGCCCTGGCCGCCGAACTCCGGATCGAAGGGCAGGGAGTTCCAGCCCCCGTCGACGAACTCCTTGTAGATGCCGGTGAAGCCCGGGGCGGTGCGCACCACGCCGTTCTCGAGCTTGGCGCCGACCTTGTCGCCGTCGCGGTTGAGCGGGGCGAGGCCGTTGCCGGCGAGCTTGGCCGCTTCTTCCAGCACCGCGTCGACCGTGTCGTCGGTCGCATGCTCGTAAC
>CAYZQZ010000441.1:0-3708 GCA_964480235.1 uncultured Reyranella sp.
AGCAGAAGGCGCTCGATCGCGACGACCGACAGCGCGAACGCCACGCGGTGGACGAAAAGCTCCTCGATGCGAAGGACGACTAGCGCCCGGAAGGACGATTGAGCGTCAGCCTATCGAAGAAGTCGCGCGTCGCAGGCTCCGCCCCCGGACCGGCGACGGCGCGCACATTGGTCAATTCAAGCCGCTGGCCCGAGCCGGCGTCGATCAGCACCGGGTCGAGTGGCCGGCCGTCGTTGCGGTCGACGAGATCCATCGGCTTGCCGTTGCGGGCAGCAACGCCGAAGCGGTCGCCCCATTGCTTGAGGCCGACGATCACCGGGAAGAGCGCGGCTCCCTTGTCGGTCAGACGATATTCGTGCCGCAGCGGACGCTGACGATAGGCGGTCTTGCGGAAGACTCCGGCCTCGACGAGCTTCTTCAGCCGCGCGGTCAGGACGTTTCGTGCGATACCGAGATTTTCCTGGAAATCGTCGAAGCGGCGCACGCCATAGAAGGCGTCGCGCACGATCAGCAAGGTCCACGGCTCGCCGACGACGTCGAGCGCGGAGGCGATCGAACAATTCATCTGTTCGTAGGAAGTTCGCCGCATGGCCGCAAACTACAGGACGCCGCGCACCCAGCGCAATCTTGCGTCGCTGCATGTCCGGCTGGCCAAAATCCCCGGCGTGCAAATCTTGTGACAACGCAGATGATTTCACCGCGCATGTCGATTCTTCGGCCCGCGCTTTTTCAGGACGGCCGCCGCGGCGATGCCCAACGCAAAGCTGCATATCCCAGCACTGCTGCCGCAATGGACGCGATCATCACGCCCAGCCGAACCAGCGGAGCGTGCTGCACAGTCGGAAATGCCAGGGTGCCGATGAACAGGCTCATGGTGAAGCCGATCCCGCCGCACAGGCTGACGGCATAGAGTTGCCCCCAGGTGGCGCCGGTCGGCAGGCGGGCCCAGCCCAGCCTGATCAACGCCGCCGATGCGGCAAAGATCCCGAGCTGCTTGCCGAAGAACAGCCCGAGCACGATTCCGATGGTGATCGGATCGAACAGCATTTGACCGGTGATGTTCGCCAGCGGCACGCCGGCATTGGCGAAAGCGAAGGCCGGCAGCACCAAATAGGCGACCCAGGGCTGCAGCGCATGCTCGAGTTCGATGTAGGGCCGTTCCCTGCCCGACACGTCGCCCCCCTTGAGCGGCATGCAGAAAGCGAGCACGACGCCGGCCAGGGTCGCGTGCACGCCCGATTCCAGCACGCAAAGCCACAGCACGATGCCGACCACCAGATAGGGCCCGACCCGGCGCACACCGCTCAAATTCAACATCAGCAAAACGGCAATGCATACGCCCGCCAGGATCAGGGAAACGGTCGACAAATCGTGGGCATAGAAGATCGCGATGATGGCTATGGCGGCGAAATCATCGACGATCGCCAGGGTGAGCAGGAAGAGTTTCAACCCGTGCGGCACCCGTTTGCCCAGCGCTGCGAGAACGGCGACCGCAAAAGCGATGTCCGTCGCCGTCGGGATCGCCCAGCCTTGCCGCGCCACAGGGTCGTGCCACGTGAAGGCGACGTAGATCGCTGCCGGCACGGCAATCCCGCCGAGCGCTCCGGCAATCGGCAGCGCAACCCGCGATGGCCGTGACAGTTCGCCCTCGAGGATCTCGCGCTTGATCTCGAGCCCGACCGCCAGAAAGAACACGACCATCAGGCCGTCGTTGATCCACAGCAGCAATGGCTTGGAAAGGCCGACCGCACCGAAGCTCACCGTCAGGGGCGTAGCGATGACGTCGCGCATCGCCGGACTGAGCGGCGAATTGGCGACGACAAGAGTCAACACCGTCGCCGCCAGCAGCGGCACTGCCGAGCCCGCCTCGCTGGCCAGGAATTTCCTCAGGCGATTCAGCATGACAATGGTCCATAGCAAAACGCCCGGGCTTTCGCCCGGGCGCTTGCCGGCAGAATTCGTTATTGGCTAGTCGCGTTCCTGTCCGAGGAAGCTCATCAGGAACTGGAAGAGGTTGATGAAGTCCAGGTACAGGCTGAGGGCACCGAAGATGGCCATCTTCTCGGCAACATCGGTACCGTAGGATTCCGCATACTGCTCCTTGATCCTCTGGGTATCGTAGGCGATCAGCCCCGAGAAAATCAGGACGCCCGCGACCGAGATGATGAAGCTCATCGTGCCGGACGGCCAGATCATGTTCACCAGGCCGGCGAGGATGATGCCGACGAGGCCCATGAACAGGAACTTGCCCATCGCGGTGAGGTCGCGCTTGGTCGTGTAGCCGTAGAGGCTGAGCGCGCCGAAGGCCGCGGCCGTCACGAAGAAGGTCCGGGCGACCGAAGCACCCGTGTACCGGAACAGCACGAGCGACAGGCTGACGCCCATCAGTGCCGTCACGGCCCAGTATACGGCCTGTACGGCCGTCACGCTCATCTGTGCGGCGCGGAAGCCGACCAGCAGCAGCAGCCCGAGCGGCGCGAAGATCGCGACCCAGCCCAGCATGTTCAGACCGACGACCCGGCCACCCGGCGCGACCTGGAAGAACAGACCGGCCAATTCGGCCGAGCTGAACAGGCCGACCGCCACGATGCCCGACAACGCCAGGCCCGAGGCCATGTAGTTGTAGACGCGGATCATGTGCGCGCGCAGGCCGGCGTCGTACGTCGCCTGATCGCTGATGACCGTTCCGCGGCCAAAGGTGTTGAAATTCGTGTTCGCCATTTGTGTGCAGCCTCCAGAGGGGCCTCATTGGCGAGCCCCTTCGGCGGGTAATGTGGGCATGGATTTGCCGGGAATCAATAGGGATGCAATGCGACTGCAAAACCGAAAAACCCAGTGAAATCTTGAAAATATGACCTATTCGTTGCGCAACAGCGCCAGCGGCCGCTGCCGAAGCGCGGCCAAAGTCCCTGCAAGTCCAAAGGCTAAGGTCAGGGCCGTCGCCCCCAGAGCAACCGCGATCGCGACTGCCGGCAGGAACGTCCAGCTGAGATTCATCAAACGGGTAACGACCAGATAGGCCGCGAGACTGCCCACCGCGACCGCGGCAATGGCGGTGGCGAGGCCGAGGGCCGCGAACTCCCAGGCGAAGATGCCGGCGATCCGGGCGCGCGTGGCGCCCAGCACCTTCATCACCACGGCCTCGTGCACCCGGCGGCGCTGGGTTGCCAGCATCGCGCCGGCGAGCACCAGTACGCCAGCCAGAATGCTGAGCAGCCCGATCAGGCGGGTCGCAAGGCCGATGTTTCCCAGGATGCTCGACGCCGTCTCGATGGCGTCGCGGATGCGCACCACGGTGACATTGGGAAAGCGCTCCGTCACCAGCTTGAAGATCGCGTCTTCGGAGGCGGGCGTGGCCTTCACTGTCGCGAGAAAAGTGTGCGGCGCGCGATCGAGCAGGCCGGGCGAGAAGACGAAGACGAAATTGATCGCCAGGGTCTGCCACTCGATCCGCCGCAGAGACGCAATTTTCGCATCGATGTCGCGGCCCAGAATATTCACAGTGATGCTGTCGCCGATGCCGAGGCCGAAGGCCTCGGCCAGGCCAGCATCAAACGAGACAAGTTGCGGCCCGCGGTAGTCCGGGGCCCACCATTGGCCTGCCACGATGCGGGCACCCTCCGGCGGCGTCGCCGAATAGGTGACGCCGCGGTCGCCGTCGACCGCCCAGCGCGCCTCGATCGGCACCTTCATCTCGGCGACCGGCGT
>CAYZQZ010000442.1:0-3708 GCA_964480235.1 uncultured Reyranella sp.
CGCGCGCCATCGCCTTGCGCGTGTCGTAGGAGCCCGGCTCAAGCATATCCATTTTCACGTAACGGCTCGCGAGAGCGCGGACACGAATCTCCGGCGGCGCGAGATGATGGTGATAGAGATAGCTCATCGCCATCGCATGCTGCGCCGGATCGGTGCCGGGCAGGCTGGCGCAGCCGAACATCACCTGGATGTTGTAGTGGTAGGCGTAGAGCGCGATGCCGCGCCACAGCATCTGCATGGTCGCGGTGTTGCGCGCGTCGCGGGCGATGCACGAGCGTCCGAGCTCGAGCACCTCGCCCGGATAGTCGATCATCTTCTGGATGTCGTACTCGGCCGAGGAGTAGAAGCGCCCCATCTTCGCGGCGGCGACGCGGCGGATCAGCCGGTAGGTACCGACGATGCTTTCCGGTCCTTCGCCGCGACGACGGTCGAGCACGAGCAGGTGGTCGCAGACATTGTCGAACGGATCGAAGTCGCGTTGCCGCGCCGCCACTTCCGGCGACGGATGCGCCTTCATTTCCTCGTAGAAAATCCGGTAGCGGAGGGCTTGCGCTGCATCGATCTCGGCAGCCGTACCGGCCAGCCGCACCTCGAAGTCGCCGGCCACGACCTTGACGATCTCCCGATTGGAAATGGGAGGGCCAAGCAGCTCGGCTTCGCCGTCAGCACGGTCAATGCGCATGAGACACCCGCAATGGGGCCGCCCCGATCATGTCGCCATTATCGAGGTGGCACAGGGCGCGTCCACTCATTTTTGACGCTCGGATTTGCCGTCCAGGGGAACGCCGTACAGCTCGAGGCGATGGCCGACGAGGCGATAACCCGCCCGCTCGGCGATGCGCCGTTGCAGTTCCTCGATTTCGTCGTTGTGAAATTCCACGACCTTGCCGCTCTGGATGTCGATCAGGTGATCGTGGTGCTCGTCGGGGGTTTCTTCATAGCGCGCGCGGCCGTCTCCGAAATCGTGCTTGGCCAGAATCCCCGCCTCCTCGAACAATCGCACGGTGCGATAGACTGTGGCGATCGAGATGTTGGGATCGACGGCGGTGGCGCGCCTGTGCAGCGCCTCGACGTCGGGATGGTCGGATGAATCCGAGAGCACGCGCGCGATGACGCGACGCTGGTCGGTCATCTTCAGGCCCTTTTCGGCGCAGAGGAGTTCGAGCTTGGACTTGCGATCAGGCATACCAGCGCACCCTACACCGGCCTGCGGTCGGGGTATAGTTGGCGGGATGGCTGCCCCCGTCCCCGACCAGAGCATCGATATCACCGGCGAGGTGTGCCCGATGACCTTCGTGCGCACCAAGCTGCGGCTCGAGCGTATGCGACCCGGCGAAATCCTGAGCGTGCGCCTGCGCGGCGATGAGCCTTTGCGAAATGTCCCCAAGGCAGCGCGAGATGAGGGCCACATGATTTTGGGGATAGTACCCGAGGGTAGTGACCATATCGTGACTATCCGCCGGGCATGACCTCGGAAGCGAGAACGAATCGCATCACCAGTGCGTCTGCCCGCGCATTGCCCTTGCGCTGATAGTAGGCAGCGCGACGACCGACTGTGGAAAAGCCGGTCGAGTCGTAGAGGCCGCGTGCCGCCGGATTGTCCTCGCCCACTTCGAGCAGCAGCACGCCGGCACCCGCCTCCCGCGCGCCGGCGATGGCGCTGTCGAGCAAGGCCCGGCCAGCGCCACGACGGCGTGCGCTCGGATGAACGGCGATGGTGAGCAGCTCAGCTTCGTCCAGGGCCACGCGCCACAACACGAAACCCTCCGCACCGTCGTCGCCTTCGAGCAATGTGCCGTGCGCGCCGGGCGACGCCAGCAGCTCGGCGAGCTCCTGTCGTGTCCATGGGCGTTCGCCGAACGGCGCGAAGGCCAAGGCATGCAGCTCCGCCGCCGCATCGAGATCGAGCGCGCCCAATGGACGAAGACCCGCGCGCGACATCTAACCGACCGTGCGGCGCGTGCCGTCGGGAGACGTGACGTTGACGCCGCGCAGGTAGAGCGGGCGCGGCAGCCCGTCGCGGCGATTGCGCTCGCGCCATTCGGACAAATCCACCTGCGCGGCCAGACGCGCCAGCGCCAACGGATCGATCGGACCTTGCGCCGCAACGGCGCCGGGAAGCGCCGAGGCGAGCCGCTCGACGTCGGGGCCGACGATCGTCGCCGGCCGACCGGCAAGCTGCTCGGCCAGCTGGGTGGCCGAGGCGATGAAGGGCCGGCGATCGCCGTCGTCCAGCGCACAGAACCAGTCGCCGAGACGGCTGTCGATCGCCGCCACGACCAGCCGGTTGCGCGCCCCGGACGTCGCCGGGGCCGGGGCCTGGGCGAGCAGCACGTCCGTCGTCGCGATGCCGGCGAGCGGCAGCTCGAGAGCGCCCGAGAGGCCGCGCGCCGCCGCCAGCCCCACCCTGACTCCGGTGAAACTGCCCGGCCCGACCGTGATCGCGATCAAGCCGATGTCGCGACGTCCGATTCCGGCCGCCGCAAGCGTCTCGCCGATCGCGGGCAACAAGCGCGCTGCCTGGTCGCGGCCCTCCTCGCGCAGGCGTGCAAGACAGTCGCCGCCGCGCACCACCGCCACGCCCAGCCCCGTCACAGCGCAGTCGAGCGCAAGCACCGGGGTCATCCGGCGTCTCTCGGCTGGCGTTCGAAGAAGCGGCTGGGCATTGTGCCGGAATGAAGCTCGATCTGGTTGCGATTGCGCCGCCCGACTTCGATGTCGACGTGACGCTGGCCTATGCGACGGACGCCAATCTAACGGGCCGCCCGGTGTACCGGAACGCCGAATGCTGGCTGCATCGCGAGGCGGCGGAGAGGCTGCAGGCGGCTATCGACATGGCGCGGCCGCTCGGCTACCGGCTCAGGATATTCGATGCGCTGCGCCCGGTGGAGGCGCAGTGGGCGCTGTGGAACGTCCGGCCCGATCCCGAATTCCTCGCCGACCCGAGGCGCGGCTCGCCGCATTCGCGCGGCGCGGCGGTCGACCTTACCCTGATCGACTCGGAGGGCCGCGAACTCGACATGGGCACCGCCTTCGATGCCTTCACGCCGCTGTCGCACCATGGCCGCATCGACGTCTCGCCAGAGGCGCAGCGCAATCGTCTGCTGCTGATGGGGCTGATGACATCGGCCGGCTGGGACTTCTATCGCAACGAGTGGTGGCACTATCAGCTGTTCGACGCGCGGCGCCTGCCCCTAGTCAGCGACCGGGACCTGCTGCGCCCGATGATGTGACGGGCCGTCAGAAGCCCGAGAGTCGGGCCCTGTCGTAATCCGTCAGGCTGTTCTCGCGCATGATCAGGCGCACGAAGCGGACATACTCGCCGCCCATCTCCGAATAGCGCAGCAGTTGGCCGATCAACTGGTAGCCGTCGGGCGAGTCGCCGCGATTACGCATGGCCGCCCGCTCGTTGCGGAAGGCGGCGTAGGCGGGATGAGTGTTGAGATTGATGACGTAGGCTTCCGCCGCTTCGCCGACGTTGGAGAAGGGCTGCGGCATGCCGCTGCCTGGACGCCACGGCACGGCCACCGAATGACGGCCGACCGACTGGATCTGGCCGAACAGCGAATTGCCGACTCGCGCGGCCACCGAGGTACCCCAGCCGGACTCGACGCCGCCCTGGGCGATCGCCATCGACGGCGGCACGATGTCGACGCGCTTCAGGAGCTCGTCGATCCTGTCGGGCGTCGTTTCGTAGCGGTCGGCGAG
>CAYZQZ010000443.1:0-3682 GCA_964480235.1 uncultured Reyranella sp.
GCGGAAGGCCGGTTTCAGACCCTGGAGGACGTACGTGGTACCGTCCTGGTGTCGGGCCCGACCGGAATCGTGCGGGTTTCCGATGTTGCCGACGTGCGCATCGGCGCGCTGCCACGAAACGGCATCGTCACCATGGATGGCGAGGGTGAGACGGTCTGGGGGCTGGTGCTTGCACTACGCGGCGCGAACTCGCGCACCGTCGTCGAGGGCGTCAAGCACAGGCTTGACGACCTCAAGTCCGCCCTGCCGGCCGGGGCTCACATCGAGATCTTCTACGACCGGACCGAACTGACCGGCGAGGCCGTGTGGACCGTTCAGAAGGTGCTGCTCGAGGCGATCGTCTTCGTCGTGGTCATGCTTGTCTTGTTCCTGGGCAATGTCAGGGCCGCGATTGTCGTTTCCCTCATCCTGCCGTTGTCCGTGCTGACCACGTTCGGAATCATGAGCCTGTTCGGCAAGTCGGCCAACATCATGTCCCTCGGCGGGCTCGCCATTGCCATCGGGCTTCTTGTCGACTGCGCCGTCGTGGTCGTCGAGAATGTCGAGCACCGACTGGCGACCGGAACGAAGCTCGGGGTCCGGGAGCGGGCGAGGCTCACGCTCGAAGCCACCCAGGAAGTCGCGCTGCCCCTGGTCTCGGGCGTGGCGATCATCGTCATCGTGTTCGCACCGCTACTGGCCCTGCAGGGCCTCGAAGGCCGCCTGTTTGCGCCGGTGGCACTCACCATCGGTTTCGCGCTGGCTGCCGCGCTTTTCCTGTCGCTCACGGTCGTGCCCGTCCTCGCGGCTTCGGTGCTTCGTACCGACGCCGCTCACGAGCCATGGGTCATTCGACAGTTGCATCGCTATTACGATCCGTTGCTCGAGCGGATGATGCGCCGGCCGACGGCGCTGGTGGTGGCCGTCGGCCTCGGTATGGCGGCAGCCGCGGCGGTGTTTCCGTGGATCGGGTCGACTTTCATGCCGACGATGGACGAGGGAACGCCGATCATCACCATCCGAAAGCATCCCACCGTTTCTCTGGAGGAATCGGCCCAGATCGACCTGCGTATCCAGCGCGAACTCAGGAAGGGGTATCCGGAGATCCGCCGCATCCTGGCGAGGTCAGGGGCGGACGAACTCGGTCTGGATCCGGCCGGACTCAACGAGACCGACATGATGCTCGTTCTGGAGCCGAAAGAACGCTGGCGCGTACCGGACAGCAAATGGCTCCTGGCGGAACTGAGAAAGACGCTCGACGGCGTGCCGGGCATCTCGTTTTCGTTCGCGCAGCCGATCGACATGCGGGTACAGGAGATGATCATCGGTGCCCGCGGCGATGTCGTGGTCAAGGTTTTTGGACCGGACATCGGAGAGCTCAACAGGATCGCCGCGGATATAGCGCAGGTGCTGCGCGGCATCGAGGGCGCCCGCGATGTTTTCGCCCTTCGCAACTCGGGCATGCGCTATCTCACCGTGTCCGTGGATCGCATGCGTGCCGGCCGCTTCGGGCTGAATGCATCTGAAATCCAGGATGCCCTCAGGGTCTGGGTCGACGGCCGGCAGATCGGTCTTGTGCTCGAGGGGGCGACACGCACGCCTCTCGTCATCCGCGGTGAGGAAAGGCTGCGTGCCTCGACGCAGGACATCGAACGGCTGCCGATCGTGCTGCGCAACGGCGCGGTCATCGAACTGCGACAGGTCGCGAATGTCAGGCTCGAGGATGGGCCGGTCCAGGTCGTTCGCGAGGCCGGCGAGCGCTTCGCCAACGTGCTGGCCAACGTGAAGGAGCGGGACCTCGTCGGCTTCGTCGACGAAGCCAAGGCGGCCGTGCTTGCCAAGGTCTCGCTTCCGCCGGGCTATCGTCTGGTATGGGGCGGCCAGTTCGAGAACCAGCAGCGGGCATCCGCTCGGCTGTCGCTGGTCGTGCCGATCGCGCTGGCCGCGATATTCCTGCTGCTGTACCTGACTTTCGGATCGCTCCGTCAGGCCATTCTCGTCTTCTGCATCGTCCCCTTCGCGACGATCGGCGGCGTGATCGCACTATGGGCCTTCGGCGAGTTTCTGTCGGTGCCGGCGTCGGTCGGATTTATCGCTCTTGTTGGTATCGCGGTCCTGAACGGCGTCGTCATGGTTACCTACATCAACCAGGTGGTTGCATCCGGACGCTTCGAATTCATCGAGGCCGTAACCGAAGGGGCCAGGCGCAGGCTGCGCCCGGTCATGCTGACGGCGTCGATCGCAGCGCTCGGGCTCGTGCCCTTTCTGTTCGCGACTGGGCCGGGATCGGAGATCCAGCGGCCGCTGGCGGTGGTCGTGATCGGTGGCCTGGTGACCGCGACGACGCTGACGCTTCTGCTGCTGCCGGTACTTTATGCGAGGTTCGGCGTCGCATCGCAGGCACGCAGTTCCGGAACGCCTGTTTCGTCAGCTTCAGCGCCAGCGCCGAGGACACCCTGAGGCATCGGGGTGAACGCGGCGACCGGTCTCGTGGAATTGGAACTCCCTCTCCTGGGGGTGATCCGGTCGACCCGGGCTTGACGTAAATAGCACACGACACCATGTCGTAAGTGCGGACCGGGCCCCTCTGGCGACGATTGGCGTCGCGATGTCGGACCGCATCGGGCATGTCCGGTGCGCGACTTGTTGGGTGCCGGGCATGCCTCCAGATTGGAGGAGGTCTCATGCGCCGTCGTATTTCTCGTCTTCTGGTGCGGCTTGCACGGATTCAGTCGCGTATCGACTCCGAACACCGCAGTCGGCGCCCCAACTGGATCGCCCTGCTGCGTCTCAAGATCCTGCGTCTGCGGATCAAGGATCGACTGCTGTTCGTCATGAAGACCGCCTGACGTGGAGTCGATTCTTGCGCCCTGGCTGGGCAAACCGCTGTGGATGTGGCTTGTCTTCATCACGGTTGTCTTGGCCCTTCTGGCGCTCGACCTCGGCATCCTGCACCGCAAGGCGCGCGCGATTGGCGTACGGGAAAGCCTATGGATGAGCGGCTTTTACATCGCGGTCGCCCTGTTGTTCGGTGCGTGGACGTGGGCGACGCTCGGCGAGCAGGCCGGCGAGGAATACCTCACCGGCTTCCTCGTCGAGAAGACGCTGGCCATGGACAACGTCTTCGTGATCTCGCTGATCTTCGGGTACTTCGCGATTCCGGCGGCGCTCCAGCACCGGGTGCTGCTGTGGGGCATCCTGGGCGTGATCGTGCTGAGGGCCGCCATGATCGGCGCCGGCGCGGCGCTGATCGCCGGATTCTCGTGGATTCTGTACGTGTTCGCCCTGTTCCTGATCGCAACCGGCATCAAGATGCTGACGATGGGCAACGCGGTGCCGGACATCGTCGCCAATCCGGTGCTGAAGCTGTTGCGCCGGCACCTGCGCGTGACGCCCGAACTCGAAGGCGACCGGTTCGTCGTCCGCAAGCCCGATCCGGCGACCGGTCGCAAGGTCTGGTGGGCGACGCCGCTGCTGGTCGCGCTGCTGATGATCGAGTTCGTCGACCTTGTCTTTGCCGTCGACAGCGTCCCTGCGATCTTCGCGATCACCGACGACCCGTATGTCGTCTACACGTCGAACATCTTCGCGATCCTGGGCCTGCGCGCACTGTACTTCGCGCTTGCCGCGATGCTGCCGCGCTTCCGCTACCTCAAGCCGGCGCTGGCGGCCGTCCTGGTGTTCATCGGAGCCAAGATATTCG
>CAYZQZ010000444.1:0-3678 GCA_964480235.1 uncultured Reyranella sp.
TGGCGCCGAACTCAACCGCCAGCGCGCGGGTGAAGGCGGCGAGGCCGCCTTTGGCGGTGACGTACGACGAGGCGTTGGGCACGGCGAGGTCGCCCGCGATCGAGGTCACCATGATGAGCCGGCCCCATTTGCGCTCGAGCATGCCGGGCAGCACATGGCGCACCAGCGCGTGCGCGGCGGTGAGGTCGACGTCGATCAGGCGCTCGAACGCCTCGGGCTCGATGTCGAGGAAGGCGCGGCGGTCGCGCTCGCCGACATTGTGGATCAGGATGTCGATCGGTCCGGCGCTGGCCAGCGCCGCCTGCATCGCGGCCCGGTCGGCCATCTCGAAGGCCACGGCGTCGCAGGCGCGGCCGAGCGCGCGCAGTTCGGTCCGCCGGTCCGTCACGCGCTCAAGGCTGCGGCCATGCAGCAGGACGCGGGCGCCGGCCTCCGCGAGGCCCCTGGCCATCTCCCAGCCCAGGCCGCGGGCGGAGCCGGTGATCAGGGCGGTGCGGCCATCGAGGCGGAATTTCTCGGGAAAGGTCGACATCGGGTAGGACATTCGTCTATTTCGGGCGCCCCAATCTGGTTTGTATAGGCAAATGCTGAAGCTGCCGAAAGTCATCGGCCACCGCGGAGCGATGGCGTACGCGCTGGAGAACACCCTGGAGAGCTTCCGCGAAGCCCGGCGGCGCGGTGCTGCCTGGGTCGAGATCGACGTGAAGCTGACGGCCGACAACGTGCCGATCGTGATGCACGATTCCTCGCTGAAACGGACCATGGGCGTCGACCGGCTGGTGGCCGAGACCAGGCGCGCCGACCTGCCGGCGGCGGTGCCGACCTTCGAGCAGGCGATCGCCTGCTTCGCCGAGCTGGGGCTGGGCTGCAACGTAGAAATCAAGCCGTGCGAGGGCCGCGAGGCCGAAACCGGCCGCGCCACCGTCGAGGCGCTGCGCACATTCTGGCCGGCGTCGCTGCCGGCGCCGCTGCTGTCGAGCTTCAAGGACGAGTCGTTGAAGGCCGCCCGGCAAGCGGCGCCCGAATATGCGCGCGCGCTGCTGGTGAGCGAGCTCGGCGAGGACTGGGCGGCGCGGGCCAGGGCGGTCGAGGCGGCGGGGATGAATGTCGGATCGAGGAAGCTGACGGCCGCCGGGGCGGTCGCGATCAAGCGGGCGGGTTACGCACTCTCGGTGTGGACGGTGAACGACCCCGACGAGGCCAAGGCGCTGGTCGGCATGGGCGTCGACTGCATCATCACCGACAAGCCCGACGTGATTCTCGCCGCCCTGCGCTGAATTCGGGGCCCCCGACCCGTTGCAGAGGCTGCGAATTAGGGGGTTGCGCTCGTCCGGCAGTCTTGGTGGACTGCAATCAGACTGACATAAATCGTTAACATCGCAGTTGCTTGCCCCGCCGATACATCGGCGAGGCTTCTCAGGGAGGTTTTTCGTCATGTCACGCATTCTGCTGTCGTCCGTTGCCGCCGCCGCGGTACTGGCCAGCGCCGCTCAAGCCTCGGCGCAGACCGAGATCCAGTGGTGGCACGCCATGGGCGGCAATCTCGGCGAGGTCGTGAATCAGCTCGCCGACGGCTTCAACAAGTCGCAAACCCAGTTCAAGGTGAACCCGGTCTACAAGGGCTCCTATACCGAGACCCTGACCGCCGCGATCGCCGCCTTCCGCGCCAAGCAGGCGCCGCACATCGTGCAGGTGTTCGAGGTCGGCACCGCCAACATGATGGCGGCCAAGGGCGCGGTCTATCCGGTCTATCAGCTGATGGCCGACGCCAAGGAGCCGTTCGATCCCAAGGCCTATATCGGCCCCGTCTACGGCTATTACTCGACGACCGACGGCAAGCTGCTGTCGATGCCGTTCAACTCCTCGACGCCGGTGTTTTACTGGAACAAGGAGATGTTCCAGAAGGCCGGTCTCGATCCCAACACGCCGCCCAAGACCTGGGCCGAAGTGGGCGAGATGGGCAAGAAGCTGGTGGCGTCGGGCGCCAAGTGCGGATTCACGCCGCAGTGGCAGACCTGGACGATGATCGAGAACTACGGCGCCTATCACAACCTGCCGTTCGCGACCAAGGACAACGGCTTCGGCGGCACCGACATCGAGCTGAAGTTCAACGACGCCCCGCGCGTCAAGCACATCCAGCGCCTGGCCGACTGGGGCAAGGATAAGGTGTTCGTCTATGGCGGCCGCGAGGGCAAGTCGACGACCCTGTTCACCGCCGGCGAGTGCGCCATGCACATCGCCTCCTCGGCGACGGCGTCGGCGATCGACAAGGCGCTCGGCACCGACAAGTTCGGTATCGCCATGATGCCCTATGACCCGGAGGCCGTGGTCAACAGCGATACGAAGCTGACCGGCGCCGGGCAGATGATTGCCGGTCTCGATGCGTCGAAGCTGACGCCGGATGAAGCGCTTGCAGCTGTCAAGGCGGCCCAGGCTCATCTGAAGGGTCCGCAGAATTCGATCATCGGCGGCGCCACCCTGTGGGTGCTGCAGGGCCGGCCGGCGCCGGAGTATGTCGGCGTCGCGAAGTTCCTGACCTATCTTGCCAGCGCTCCCGTGCAGGCGAAGTGGCACCAGGAGACGGGCTACGTGCCGGTCACGTTGCAGGCGGCGAAGATCACCGAGGATGCGGGCTTCTACAAGAAGTTCCCCGGCCGCGACATCGCCGTGCAGGAGCTGACACTCAATCCGCCGACCGAGAATTCCAAAGGCCTGCGCATCGGCAACTTCGTGCAGATCCGCGACGTCGTCGACGAGGAGCTCGAGAACGTGTGGTCGGGCAAGAAGGACGCCAAGACCGCCCTCGACGACTCCGTCAAGCGCGGCAACGAGCTTCTGAAGAAGTTCGAAGCGGCGAACAAGTAACCACCTCCGGGCTCCGTCGCGCCGGGCGCGGCGGAGCCCTCCGGAGGCCGCTTCTGGGGGCGGGAGCGGAGCGTGTGTCGGGGGAGAGCTGATCGGGGATGGAAAAGCGCGTCACCTTCAACGAGCGATGGCTGCCCTACCTGCTGGTGGCGCCGCAGATCGTCATCACGCTGGTCTTCTTCTTCTGGCCGTCGGGCCAGATGGTGTGGCAGTCGCTGATCCTCGAGGACGCCTTCGGCGGCAATACCAAGTTCGTCTGGTTCGAGAACTTCGCCGACCTGTTCAAGGACGATTCCTACTTTTCCTCGGCGCGGCTGACGCTGGTCTTCAGTTTCCTGGTGGCCTCGATCGGCCTCGGGGTCTCGCTGCTGCTGGCTGTGATGGCCGACCGGGTGATCCGCGGCGCCACCGCCTACAAGGCGTTCCTGGTGTGGCCCTACGCCGTGGCCCCGGCGGTCGCGGGCGTGCTGTGGGGCTTCCTGTTCAATCCCTCGGTCGGCATCGTCGCCTGGGTACTGAAGGGTGTCGGCATCGACTTCAATTACGTGAGCAACGGCAACCAGGCGCTGCTGCTGATCGTGATCGCCGCGGTGTGGAACCAGATCAGCTACAATTTCCTGTTCTTCCTCGCGGGCCTTCAGTCGATCCCGCGCTCGCTGATCGAGGCTGCCGCGATCGACGGCGCGGGGCCCGGCAAGCGCTTCTGGGACATCGTCTTCCCGCTGCTCTCGCCGACCGGCTTCTTCCTGCTGGTGGTGAACATCATCTACGCCTTCTTCGGCACCTTCGGCGTGGTCGACGCGCTGACCAAGG
>CAYZQZ010000445.1:0-3678 GCA_964480235.1 uncultured Reyranella sp.
TGCTGCGCACGGTGCGCACGACCACGTTCTGCACGCGCTTGGCGACGCCCGGGCCCTCGATCTCGACCTCGTAGGCGCCGTCGGGATCGACACCCTCGACGCAGAGCGGCTGCTTGCGGCAGACGCTGACCACGATCACGGTCTCGCCGGTCGCCGGATCGCGCCGCGCGTCGAGCACCACCAGGCCCTTGTTGGAGGGCTGACGCAGCAGCGGCGCGTCGTGCTCCTCCGTTGAAAAACGCAGGACAACCTGGGCGCCCGCTTCGAGCGGCGGCACGGTGACGAAGCCGCCGGTCTCGAAGCCCTGGCGGCCGGCGCGCGCCACGTGCACCAGCTCGTGCGCGCCGTGCCAGACGCTGCCGAAAGCCAGGCGCTGCTCGACCACCATGCCCGTGATGCGCCGGGTGGTCGGATTGCCGATCGCGACCTCGCGGCCGCCGTCGCGCACCTCGAAGGTCAGCGCCTCGTAGTCGGCCATGCGCTGATAGAGTTCGGCCTGCGTGCCGATCCAGTAGTGCAGGCGCTCGGCGAGATTGATGCAGTAGCGCAGGTAGTCGAGCGTGCCCTTGCCGTTGTTCACCGAGGGATCGCGCGCCAGCTCGGGATGGTACTGAAAGCTGTAGACGCCGTTCTCGAGGCGGTCGTCGACGCCCGGCCGGCGCGCGCCGTGGCCACCGAACACCGTCTCAACCAGCTCGTAGTTGGTGTCGTATTCGTGGGTGCGGTCCCAGCCGCGCAGGGGCCGCCATTCCTTGTCGGTCGTGACCACGGGATGGAAGGGAAACCAGATCCCCGGCGTGGCGATGGTGCGCCGCACGTCGGTGATGTAGGTCACTTCGCGGTCGCCGGCGCCCGAGATGCAGACGATACCCGGAGTGCGCACGCCGTATTCGATCATGTGATAGAAGCAGAACGTGCAGGTGCCCAGCATCACCGGGTCGTTGGCGTAGAGATAGTCCATGGCGTCGAGGGTCTCGGGGTGCATGTGCCCGCCCTCGTGGCGCCCGCAGGTGCAGAAATTGACGCCGAGCGACCTGCGCGCGCCGCTCACCAGGTTGAACAGTCCCTTGCCGTGGATGGCGGTCGGCGGATCGCCGCCGATCGAGCTGTCGTTGTGCAGCGCCGGCTCGATGAAGCTGTGCTGGGTGGTGCGCCCGACCCAGTCGCGCGCCATGTCCCAGGTGATGTTGCTGGTGAAGGACGGATCCTCGATGTCGTAGCTCGCCGGGATCAGGTTCTGGATCTGGTAGTCTAGGAAACTGTAGTCGCGCATGCCGTGGACGTCGTGGCGGAACGACAGCACGCCATCATAGGCGCCGAACGAGCGCAGCCGCGTCGTCCAGAGATCGCCGAGGCCGAGATCGAGCATCAGCCGGCGCAGGAAGAACAGCAGTGTGTCGCCCCAATGCACCGCGTTGGTGAAATGCCGCACCGGCTCGACGTTGAGATGGCCCTGCAGCATGCCGCCGATCATCTCGAAGACCTGGTTGGCGACGTACACCGTGCGGTCGGTGGCGACGATGCCCGGGCCGAACTCGCGCACGGTCGCGGTGGCGGCGTTCTCGAGGTCGCCGGTCAGCTCGACCAGGTTGGCCAGCACGCGGCTGCCGGCCGCCGGCTCGACCTTCTGGACGGTGAAGCCGCGATAGGAGCTGACGTAGATCTTTTCCCAGTCGTCGTTGGCGAACGGCGCGCCCGGCAGCCAACGCCAGCCGGTGAAACCTTCCACGGCCACCGGCGCGCAGGACTTCAGGCCGAGCAGCGACGGCGGCAGGTTGGTCCGGCCGGTCACGATCAGGCGGCGGTCGCCGCCGCCGGCCAGCCACGCTTCGAGGCGCGCGATGGTCTGCGGTGTCAGGTGCCCGGCATTGGGGATCAGCAACGCCCGCAGCCCGGCCAGCCGCCCGTCGGTGAGATGCGCCTCCTCGACCAGCTCGTGCTTGAGGTTGCAGCGCGACAGCAGCAGGCGCGCGGCGTTGGGCGCGAGATAGGCGTGCTCGCCCTTCAGCCAGGTGCGCGGCTCGTCCCAGGCGTCGGTGAAGGTGTAGGTCTCCTTTCGGGCGTGGGCTTCTGCTGCATAGGCGGAACGGCTGGCTTCGCTGAACAGGACGGCGATCACGCCGTTCAGCCCTCGGCCACGCCGTAGGCCTGGCGCATCGCCTGCACGCCCTGCTGGTGCGGCGTCCACAGCCGGCCGCCGACCACGCCGCCATCGACCACGAGGTCGTGGCCGTTGATGAAGGTCGAGTCGTCGGAGGCCAGGAACACCGCGGCCCTGGCGATGTCGTCGGTCAGGCCGGCGCGCGGGATCGGCTGCATGGTGGCCATCATCTTCTTGGCCTCCTCGGCGTAACTGTCGGCCTTGGACGGCTCGACGCCCAGCGCCTTGGCGAAGATGCCGGTGGCGATGCCGCCGGGCGAGATCGAATTGCAGCGCACGTTCTTCTCGCCGAGCTGCATGGCAGCGCAGACCGTGAGGTGATTCACCGCGGCCTTGGCGGCCCCGTAGATCATCGAGGTCGAATAGCCCGCGCGGCGGCCGGCGATCGAGCCGTTGTTGATGATGGAGCCCGAACCCTGCTTCATCAGGATCGGGGCGGCGTGCTTCATGCCCAGCATCACCGAGCGCACCAGGGTCGCCATGGCGGCGTCGAAGCCCTCGACCGGGATGGTTTCGATGCCGCCCACCGGCGCGGGCCCGCCGGCGTTGTTGAACAGGCAATCGAGGCGGCCCCACTTGGCGAGGCATGCCTCGAACATCGCCTTGACGTCGGCCTCCCTCGTGGCGTCGGTCCTGACGAAGATGCACTTGTCCTTGCCCAGGCTCGCTTCCAGCGAGCGGCCGAGCTCCTCGCGCCGGCCGGTCGCCACCACCTTGGCGCCTTCGGCCACGAAGATCTCCGCCGTGCGCCGGCCGATGCCGCTGGTGGCGCCGGTGACGATGGTGATCTTGCCGTCGAGTTTACCCATGGATCCCTCCCCTTAATTGCCGTGGGATGATACACCACGGCGGACTTTCTTTGTTGGATCGCGTGACTCAGACCTCCGGCGACGACGCCTCCGGTCATCACGCTCCGGGAGCTACCGATGACTGTGCTGGGAATCATGGGCGGGAGCGGCATCTATCATGTCGCGGGACTGAAGAACGAACAGTGGCGCCGGGTCGCCTCCCCGTTCGGCGAGACTTCGGACGAATTCCTGTTCGGCGAGCTCGACGGGCTGGAGGTCGTGTTCGTGCCGCGCCACGGCCGCGGCCACGTCCATTCGCCGTCGTCGATCAACTACCGCGCCAACATCGACGCGCTGAAGCGCGTCGGCGTCACCGATATCCTCTCGCTGTCGGCCTGCGGCTCGCTCCGCGAGGACCTGCCGCCCGGCCATTTCGTCGTGGTCGACCAGTTCATCGACCGCACCTTCGCGCGCGAGAAGAGCTTCTTCGGCGAGGGCCTGGTGGCGCATGTCTCGATGGCGCATCCGACCTGCGGGCGGCTCGCCGCGGCGGTGCACGACTGCGCGCGCGAGGCGAAGTTCCCGGTAAAGCTCGGCGGCACCTACCTGGTGATGGAAGGTCCGCAGTTCTCCAGCCTCGCCGAATCGAATCTCTATCGCAGCTGGGGCTGCGACGTGATCGGCATGACCAACATGCCGGAGGCCAAGCTCGCCCGCGAAGCGGAGATC
>CAYZQZ010000446.1:0-3677 GCA_964480235.1 uncultured Reyranella sp.
GCAGGTCGCCGCGATGAAGCTTGTTAGCCATTCAGTGGGTGCCTCGCACGACCCCGCATGGTGCCCAGGAGAAGACTCGAACTTCCACGCCTTTCAGCGCTAGTACCTGAAACTAGTGCGTCTACCAATTCCGCCACCTGGGCACGGCATGCGGGCTAGTGAGGGGCGTGAATTAGGGGTGCCCGGGGCCGATGTCAACCGCGCCAGCCCTTGCACCGCAACGGCTTTGGGCTATAGGCAGAAACCCATGAGCATCAAGCAGGTAACGGTTTTCGGCGCGTCGGGTTTTGTCGGCCGCGCCATCGTGCGGGCGCTGGCCCGTCAGGGCTATCTGATCAAGGCGGCATGCCGGCGGACCGAGCGGGCCGAAGCGGTGCGCACCGCGGGCGATGTCGGCCAGGTCATGCTGGTGCGCGCCAACCTGCGCATCCCCGCCTCGGTGGCCTACGCCGTCGCCGGCAGCCAGGCCGTCGTCAACGCCGCGGGCATTCCTTTCGAGCGCGGCAAGCAGAGCTACGAGGCCGTGCACGCCGCCGGCGCCGAAGCGATCGCCGCGGCGGCGCGCGACGCGGGCGTGCAGCGCCTGGTCCACATCTCCGGCATCGGCGCCGACAACCGCAGCTCCAACAATCGCTTCATCAAGTCGAAGGTCGCAGCGGAAGACGCGATCATCAAAGGCTTCAATGGCGCAACGATTCTTCGGCCCAGCATCGTGTTCGGGGACGGCGACGCGATGTTCAACCGCATGGGCGATATCGCGGCGAAGGCGCCGTTTGTGCCGCTGGTCGGCAACGGCAAGGCGCGCGTGCAGCCGGTGTTCGTGGGCGATGTCGCCGCCGCCGTCGCCGCCGTTCTGTCGCGGCCGGCGACGGCCAAGAGCGTGTTCGAACTCGGCGGCCCGACCGTCTACTCCTATCGCGAGATCGCCGCGCTCGTGCTGCGCGAGATTGACCGGCAGAAGCCGATCGTCGGCGTGCCGGCGCCGCTGATGAAGATCGCGGGTCTGCTTGCCCAGCAGATCGGCCGCCTCGGGCTGACGCCGCCGATCACCGCCGACCAGGTCGAGCTGATGCTGCACGACAACGTGGCCCGTCCCGGCGCGCCGGGCCTCGCCGACCTCGGCATCACGCCGACCTCGGCCGAGGCCATCCTGCCGACCTACATGGACCGCTTCCGCGTCGGTGGTCGCTACAACCAGCACGCCCCAGCCTGACAGGGGCATTTCCCCCCAGATTCCCCTGTTTTTCCCCTCTGCGGGTGAACGATTTAAGCCCGTCGGATAAGGCCTTTAAAGAGTTTTTCCCCTCCGGGACCCACTCCTTCTTCTTCATTTAGTCCTTTTTTGATACCCATTTTATCTTTCTCGCTCGACGTAACGGGTAGATCCATCACATTTAATTCGTGCGGTGGGAAAATAGGTCAATACTATTGACTAATGATCCGTATCCGGTAGAAAACACGCGGAGACGCAAGCAAAGCGCCACCGGCGCAATTCTTGCGTAATAAAATTACACAGTCGGTTGCGTAGGGAGCCGTCATGGCCGAGAGGATGCTGAAGTTCGTAGGCACGCCGCAGGCCATGCCACCCAAGCGGTCCGCGGCCGAGCGTCGGCACGACTTCGACGAGATCTACACGGCCTACGCCCAGGACAAGGCCGCCGAGCAGGCCGCCCGCTGCTCGCAATGCGGCGTGCCGTTCTGTCAGGTGCACTGCCCGCTCTCGAACAACATCCCGGACTGGCTGAAGCTGACCGCCGAAGGCCGGCTCGACGAGGCTTACGAACTGTCGTCCGCGACCAACAACTTCCCGGAGATCTGCGGCCGCATCTGCCCGCAGGACCGGCTGTGCGAAGGCAACTGCGTCATCGAGAAGGGCTTCGAATCGGTGACGATCGGCTCGGTCGAGAAGTTCATCACCGACACGGCGTGGAAGAACGGCTGGGTGAAGCCGATCCAGCCCCGCCGCGAGCGCCGCGAGAGCCTCGCGATCGTGGGCGCCGGCCCGGCCGGCCTCGCCGCCGCCGAGCAACTGCGCCGCAAGGGCTACCAGGTGGCGATCTACGATCGCTACGACCGCGTGGGCGGCCTGCTGATCTACGGCATCCCCAACTTCAAGCTCGAGAAGGAGATCGTGCAACGGCGCGAGAAGCTCTTGCGCGACTCCAAGGTGGTGTTCCATCTCAACACAGATGTCGGCCGCGACGTCTCGCTCGATGAGCTGCGCGAGCGCCACGCCGCCGTGCTGATCGCGACCGGGGTCTACAAGGCGCGCGACATCCAGGCACCAGGCGTCGGCCTGCCCGGCATCGCCGCGGCGCTCGACTATCTCACCGCCTCCAACCGTCATGGTCTCGGCGACAGGGTACCGACGTTCGAATCGGGAGCGCTCAATGCCAAGGGCAAGCACGTCGTCGTGCTGGGCGGCGGTGACACGGCGATGGACTGCGTGCGCACCGCGGTGCGCCAGGGCGCGAAGTCGGTGAAATGCCTCTATCGTCGCGACCGGGCGAACATGCCGGGCTCGCAGCGCGAGGTGAATCACGCCGAGGAAGAGGGCGTCGAATTCGTCTGGCTGACCGCGCCGCAGTCGTTCCTCGGCAAGGACAAGGTCTCCCACGTGCGCTCGGTGCGCATCCATCTCGGCATGCCCGACGCCTCGGGCCGGCAGACGCCGCAGGAGATTCCCAACAGCCACGTCAATGTCGAGGCCGACCTGGTGCTGAAGGCGCTGGGCTTCGACGCCGAGGATCTTTCGGCATCCATGAAAGTGCCGTTCGACAGCACGAGCTGGGGCACGCTCAAGATCGACTGGAAGAACATGATGACGAGCCTCGACGGCGTGTTCGCCGCCGGCGACATCGTGCGCGGCGCCTCGCTGGTGGTGTGGGCGGTGCGCGACGGCCGCGACGCCGCCGAGCGTATCCATTCCTACATTCAGACGAAGGCCGCGGCCGCCATCGCCGTGGCGGCGGAGTGAAGACGATGATGACGGTTTACGACTTCACCGGATCAGGCAATGGCTACAAGGTGTGCCTGCTGATGATGCAGCTCGGCCTGCCCTTCAAGCGCGTCGAATGCGACATCCTGAAGGGCGAGACGCGCACGCCGGAGTTCCTCAAGAAGAACCCCAACGGCCGCATCCCGACCCTGGAACTCGACGACGGCACGTTCCTTTTCGAGTCGGATGCCATCATGTGGTACCTGGCCGAAGGTACGACGTTCGCGCCGGCGACGCGGCTCGAGCGCGCGCAGACGCTGCAATGGATGTTCTTCGAGCAGTACAGCCACGAGCCCTATATCGCGGTGGCGCGGTTCTGGAAGCACTTCCTGCCCAAGCTCAGTCCGCTGCAGGAGATGGACCTGCCGAACCGCATGAAAGGCGGCTACGCAGCACTCGGCGTCATGGAGCAGCATCTGGCGCGCAACCAGTTCTTCGTCGGCAGCCGCTATGGTCTGGCCGACATCGCGCTCTATGCGTACACGCACGTCGCGGGCGAGGGCGGCTTCAATCTCGACAACTATCCGCAGGTCAGCGCCTGGCTGGCTCGCGTCGCCGCCCAGCCCGGCCACGTCACGATCGAGCACAAGTACTGAAAGGGAGAGAGACCATGCCGATGATCAATGTCCAGATGTTCGAGGGCCGCACCACCGAGCAGCGGCGAAAACTGGCGAAGGAA
>CAYZQZ010000447.1:0-3673 GCA_964480235.1 uncultured Reyranella sp.
GGAAGCGCGTTTGCAGGTCGTCGGCGAGCGAGATGTCGAGCGCAAGGTCGACTGGATCCTTGCCGAGCTTGGCCGCGGCCGCGGTAAGCGGCTGCTCCTCGAGTTCGCGGTGCGACGGCGACCAGCCGATGACGACGCGATCCCACCAGTTGCGGAACAGCGGGGTCACCTCGCTGCGCAGCTTCTCGCGCCATGCCGGATCGGCATAGGCGCGGCGGCGCGTGCCCGGCTCCCTCGCATCGGCCTTCGCGAGCTCGATCATGAACGGCATCACGTCGAAGATGAACGGCTCGGCGAAAGTGACCTCGAAGTTCAGCGGCCGGCAGCTCACTTGCGGAATCACCACGGCACCCGACCGGCGCTGCTCGGCGGCGAGATCAAGCTGCTTGCGGTGCCCGCCCGGGCCGTAGAGATGCGAGAGCAGGGCGGTCCATGTCACGGGGATCTGATACTTGCGGCTGACCTCGGCCATGTGACGCGTGGAGAAGTCGCGGCCGATCGTGATCTGCATCAGTCCGCGTTTCAGTTCGCCCATCACCGAGACCAGCGCGTCCATTTCCTCGACGGTGGCCTGGCGGCTGGGCACCGGCTTGCCTGCATAGCCGTTGTGGCTGACCGACACAGAGGTGCCGAAGCCGATCGCGCCCGCATCCATCGCCTCGCGCACCAGCGTCTTCATCCTGGCGATCTCGTCCGGCGTCGCGGCGCGCTCGGTCGACTCCTCGCCCATCACATAGAGGCGCAGCGGGGTGTGGCCGAACAGGGCGGCGATGTTGATTGCTGAGCCCTGTTTCTCGAGCGTGTCGAGATACTGCGGGAAGGTCTCGAACGGCCAGGTGGTGCCGAGGCCGGCCTCGAGCGCTTCGAGGCTCATGCCCTCGACCTTTTCGAGAGTCTGCATGATCAGCTTGCGATGGATCGCCTTGGTCGGCGCGACACCGAAGCCGCAATTGCCGATCACCGTCGTGGTGACGCCGTGCCAGGGCGAGATCGAGAGCATGCGGTCCCACAGGACCTGCGCATCGTAGTGGGTGTGCACGTCGACGAAGCCCGGAGCCACGATGCGGCCCCTGGCGTCGATCGTGGCGGCGGCAGGCCCCTCGGCCTTGCCGAGTGCGACCACCTTGCCGTCCTTGATGCCGATGTCGCCCGCGAAGCCCGGCTTGCCGGTCCCGTCGACGATCGTTCCGCCGGTGATCCTGAGGTCAAAGGCCATGACTTGCTCCTGAATGCCCATTCAGTATACGTCGTTCCGACCGAGGAGAGGAAACGCATGGCCAAGCACAAGATCGCGCTCATTCCGGGGGACGGAATCGGCAAGGAAGTTCTGCCCGAGGGCGTGCGCGTGCTCGAGGCCGCGGGCCGGCGCTTCAACTTCCAACTCGAGTTCACCGACTTCGACTGGTCGTGCGACCGCTTCGCCAAGACCGGCAAAATGATGCCCGACGACGGCATGGAGACCCTCAAGCAATACGAGAGCATCTTCCTCGGCGCTGTCGGCTGGCCTGGCGTGCCCGACCATGTCTCGCTGTGGGGCCTGCTCATTCCGATCCGCCGCGAGTTCGACGAATACGTGAACCTCCGTCCGGTGCGCCTGTTCGAGGGCGTGCCCAGCCCGCTCGCCAACCGCAAGCCGGGCGACATCGATTTCTGGGTGGTCCGCGAGAACACCGAAGGCGAGTACAGCTCGGTCGGCGGCCGCATGTTCCAGGGCACCGACGACGAGATGGCGATTCAGCAGGCGATCTTCACCCGCAAGGGCGTCGACCGCGTTCTCAAGTTCGCCTTCGAGTTCGCCAGCACGACCAAGAAGAAGCACGTGACGTCGGCGACCAAGTCGAACGGCATCATCCACACCATGCCGTTCTGGGACGAGCGTTTCGACGCGATGCGCAAGAAGTATCCCAACATCAAGGCGGACCAGTATCACATCGACATCCTGACCGCGCATTTCGTGCGCAACCCGGATTGGTTCGACGTCGTGGTCGGCTCCAACCTGTTCGGCGACATCCTGTCGGATCTGGGCCCCGCGCTCACCGGCTCGATCGGCGTGGCGCCCTCGGGCAACATCAACCCCGAGCGCAAGTTCCCCTCGATGTTCGAGCCGGTGCACGGCTCGGCCCCGGACATTGCCGGCAAGGGCATCGCCAACCCGATCGGGCAGATCTGGTCGGGCGCCATGATGGTGCGTCATTTGGGCTACCCGGAGGCCGCCGAGGCGATCGAGCGCGCAATTGCGGCCTCTTTGGTCGAGGGCGGCCCCCGAACCAAGGATCTGGGGGGCAACGGCGATACAAAGACCGTCGGGGCCGCTATTGCGGAGCTTGTGAAGACAGTGTAGCAGCACGCCCCCAAAAGGGGCTTTCCATGGAATTTCGCCGACGTCACCTGCTCGCAGCCGCCAGCGCGGCCACTCTCGCGGGTATCGCTGCGCGGGCGGCCGCCCAAGCGGCTTATCCCGCCAAACCGATCACCGTGATCGTGCCGTTCGCCGCGGGCGGTCCGACCGATGCGCTGGCCCGTATCCTGTGCGGCAAGATGAGCGAGATCCTCGGCCAGCAGATGGTGGTCGAGAATATCGGCGGCGCCGGCGGCACGATCGGCGTCAACAAAGCGGCCAAGGCCGCCAACGACGGCTACACGCTGCTGTTCACCCACATGGGCACGCTCGCGGTCAACATCGCGCTCTACAAGTCGCTGCCTTACGACAGCCAGAAGGACCTCGAGCCGATCGGGCTGGGCGGCACCAACCCGATGGTGCTGGTCACCAAGAAGGATCTGCCGGCCAAGGACTTCAAGGAATTCCAGGCCTACGTCACCGCCAACCAGAAGAAGGTGCAGTACGGCATGGCGGGCATCGGTGCCGCCTCGCATCTCGGCGGCCTGATGCTGAACAGCATGATGAAGGTCGAGGTGCTGGAGATCCCGTACAAGGGTACCGGCCCGGCGCTGAACGATCTTGTCTCCGGTCAGTTCGACTACATGGTCGACCAGGCGGTGAACGTGCTGGCGCAGATCAACAGCGGCAACATCAAGGCGCTAGGCGTCTCGTCGCTCAAGCGCCTGCCGCAGTTGCCGAACGTGCCGACCATCGACGAAGCGGGCCTCAAGGGCTACGAGGTCGCGATCTGGAACGGCTTCTTCGGGCCGAAGGGCATGTCGAAGGACAACATCGCCAAGATCAACGATGCGCTCGTCAAGGCGCTGGCCGATCCCAACGTCAGCAAGCGTCTGACCGAGCTCGCGGTCGAGCTTCCGACCAGGGAAGAGGCTGCGCCCGCGGCGCTCGGCAATCAGCTCAAAGCCTCAATCGACAAGTGGGTCCCGGCGGTGCGCGCAGCCGGCGTCAAGCCCGAGTAGGCGATATATCTTTGTTCCGAAGGGCCGCCCCTGCAGGCGGCCCTTCTTGTTTGGGGCTATACAGCCGCTACATGCTTGAACGATGAATCCGCGTCTCAAGCGTGGTCTCGAACTGTTGCTGGTGCCGATCGCCGCCGCGATCGTCTTCTTCGAACAGGTCCTGATCAAATACCTCAACGTCGCCATGGCGGCGTTCGCGCGCCTGCCGTGGATCGCGCGCTTCGAGGCCTGGCTGGCGACCCTGCCGCCGTGGGGCGCCTTCATCGCCTTCATCGGGCCGTCGACCCTGATCCTCCCGGTGAAGCTCTCCGCG
>CAYZQZ010000448.1:0-3672 GCA_964480235.1 uncultured Reyranella sp.
TCCAGGCCCGGATCGGGTACGAGTATAGAGCATGAGCGGAGCTGGAGCTCCGCGGTCCGAAGAGGAGTACGCCATGTCCGTTACCGCCCCCCAACCGATCGACACCCTCGTCGCCGAGGCGAAGAAAGTGCTGCCCGGCGGAAGCTTCGGCAACATGCCGGCCGAGGTGATCCTGGCGGCAGGCAAGGGCGGCCACATCTGGGACGAGAATGGCCGCGAGTATATCGATTACCTTTTGGGTTCGGGGCCGATGTTCATCGGCCATGCCCATCCCGAGGTGACGAAAGCCGTCCAGACCCAGGTCGAAACAGGCTCGACCTTCTTCGGCAACAACAAGCACGGCATCGCGCTTGCCCAGGCGATCGTCGACGCCGTGCCGTGCGCCGAACAGGTCCGCTTCGTCTGCACTGGCACCGAGGCCGATCTCTACGCCATGCGCGCGGTCCGGGCGTTCCGCAGGCGCGACAAGATCCTGAAGTTCGAGGGCGGCTATCACGGCATGAGCGACTGGGCGCTGATGTCGATGGCGCCCAAGAACCCCGGCAATTTTCCTCGCGCCATTCCCGATTCCGCGGGCATTCCCAAGAGCGTCGCCGACGAGATTCTGGTCGCGGCCTTCAACGACGTCGACATGGTCGAAAGCCTGATCAGGGAACACAAGGACGAGCTCGCGGGCGTGATCGTCGAGCCGTTCCAGCGTCTGCTGCCGCCGGCGCCGGGCTTCCTGCAGGCGCTGCGCCGGATCACCGCCGAGCACGGCATCCCGCTGATCTTCGACGAGGTCGTGACCGGATTCCGCTTCGCCTATGGCGGGGCCCAGGAATACTACGGCGTCACGCCCGATCTCTGTACCTTGGGCAAGATCGTGGGCGGCGGCTATGCGCTCGCCGCGATCGCCGGCCGAGCCGACATCATGAAGCATTTCGACAAGCTCGAGGTGCCGGAAGAGGATTTCCTGTTCCAGGTCGGCACCTTGTCGGGCAATCCCATCGCCGCCGTCGCGGGCCTCGCCACCCTGAACGTGCTGAATCAGCCCGGCGCCTACGAGCAGGTCTTCAGGACTGGCCGGACGCTGATGGCCGCCTTGTCGGAGATTTTGAAGAAAGCGGGCATCAAGGCAACGGTGGTCGGCGAGCCTCCCTTGTTCGATGTCCTCTTCACCGACCACCGGCTGAACGACTATCGCGACACGCTGAAGGGCGACAAGGCGATCGCTGCGAAGTTTAACAAGCTGCTGCGCGAGCGCGGCCTGATGAAGGGCGAGAGCAAGTACTACGTGAGCCTCGCCCACACCCAGGCCGATATCGACCACACGATCCGGGCCTGGACCGAGGCGGCGAAGGAGCTCTCGCGCTGAACGGGCGCGTCAGGGCATCTCGACGCCGCGCTTCTTGAACAACGGCTCGTAGCCCGGGTCGGAGAAGGCGGAAATCAGGCCGAGCGCGGCGTCGCGGTCGCGCGCGTTGTAGCCAACCGCGCCAGCATAGATCGTGTAGTTCTGCACCGGCGCCGGCAGGAGGCCGACATGCTGCACCCCCGGAACCTGCAGGATCTCGCTCCATTGCTGCAGGGCGATGTCGGCCTGGTTGGAGGCCACGCGCTGGGCGGCGAGGCCGCCGGTGACCAGCACCGCCTTGGCGCGAATCTGCGGCAGGATGCCGAGCCGCTGGAACATCTGCTGCAGATAGATGCCGCTGGTGCCGCCCGAGGCGGGGTTGACATAGGCTACCGCCTTGGCGGCAAGCAGGGTCTTGCGCAGGGATTCGATGTTGGAGATGTCGGGCCGCGCCGAACCGAGTCGGGCTGCGACGCCGATGCCGACCCGCACCAGCGGCGTCACCGTGTCGTCCATGATCTTCTTCTCGCCGGCCATCTTCTCCAGCGCGTCGAGCGTCAGGACGACGACGTCGAACGGGGCGCCGTCGTTGATCCGCCGCACCAGCGCGCCGGCAGTGTCGTTCTCCACGATCACCCGATGGCCGCTCTCCTTCTCGAAGGCCGCGATGATGTCGCCCGCGATCGGCTTGAAGGCGCCGGTGGTCAGCAGCCGTATGTCGGCGGCCCCGGCCGATGACGACAGGCCAAGCAACAGGGCGCAAAATAGGGCGCGGAGGGGGCGAATCATGCCGGCGTTCCCATCGCGTAGGCCTTGAGTGCTGCGTACATGAGCGCGTGGGTCGGTGTCGGTACGCCGAGTTCCTTGCCGAGCGCCACCACCTTGCCCGACAGCCAGGGCAGCTCGAGGCGGTTGCCGCGCATCAGATCGACTGCCATCGAGGGCAGCAGGGCCGGCGGCAACCCCATGCTCGTCCCGACGGTGCGGTCGACCGCGTCGGCCGGGATCGCCACGCCGCGAGCGCGCCCGACATCGACGGTCTCTTGGTAGCCGGCGCGCATCATGCGGATGATATCGGCATCGTCGCGGATTTTGCCGATCGGCTGACGGATGATCGCCATGACGCTGGCATTGGTTGCGAGCAGGATGAACTTCATCCAGAGCTCGGTCAGGATCTGGTCGCTGTGCAGGCTCTCGAAGCCCGCCCTGTCGCACATCGCCGCCAGCTTCTCGCCGCGCTCGCGCTTCTTGCCGTCCAGTTCGCCGAACAGCATCCGCATGAAGGTGCCGGTCTGCCTGATCAGGCCGGGCTCGCCGATGGTGGCCGAGATCTGCGCCACGCCGCCCATCACGTGGTCCTCGCCGAGGATCGGCACCAGCCGCTCCGGTGCGCAGACACCGTTCTGCAGCGGGATCACGGCAGTGTCCTTGCCGATCAGCGGCCTGATCATCTCGCC
Source organism: uncultured Reyranella sp. (assembly GCA_964480235.1). Lineage (GTDB taxonomy): Bacteria > Pseudomonadota > Alphaproteobacteria > Reyranellales > Reyranellaceae > Reyranella. Next base: position 2,794 of record CAYZQZ010000448.1, read on the forward strand.
GGCACTTTCGACGTCCCACAGCTTGACGCAGAAGATCACGTAGTCGACCGGGCCGACCTTTCTCGGGTCGTCGGTCGCCTGGGTCGGCTTCAGGTGCGTGTTGCCGCGGACGCTCTCGACGCGCAGCCCGTCCTTCTGCATGGCTGCGAGGTGCGCGCCGCGGGCGATGAAGGAGACGTCCGCCCCGGCATGCGCCAACGCGGCGCCAAATCCGCCGCCGACACCACCTGCTCCGACTATTGCGATACGCATAAGACGCTCCCCAGCAGGATCGTGCCGTCCCTGACGGCGAGCATGGTCGGGCGATCGGTATCGAGGCGCAAGCAATGATCGCCCTTAACGTCGTGCCGCGTGCCATCCACCTCGACGGTGGCGGCGCCCGCCGGGCAGTAGGCGAAATGGATGCCCTTTCCAGGCTTGGCCGTGTGGCCGGCCTGCAGGACGACCAGGTCGATCGACGCGGCCTCGCGCCGGGCAATCAGGTTCACGACCTCGACCTGCCCGGCCTCGAGGCGGCTCACGATCTTCGCCTCGCCGCCGAAGCGCACCGGCGTCAGCTTCCGGCGCACGTCGATCTCGCCGTCTGGCGTCTGCAGCACCAGGCCGCCGCCTTCGACCAGGACCTGTATCCGGTCGAAGCCGGCATAGTCGGAGAAGGGTCCACCTTGTGTGATCGGGGTACGGCCGAACTGCCAGACACCGTCCTGCTCGGCGATGGTCGTGGTCGTGCCGCCGCCGTTCTTCCACGGCGTGCGCTTGTAGCCGGCGGGCGTGAGGAGCGTGATCACGTTCAGGCCACTCTATGGGGTGAGCTTCACGAGCATCTTGCCGAAATTCTCGCCGCGCAGGCTGCCTGGCAAGGCGTCACCGATGCGGGGG
>CAYZQZ010000449.1:0-3671 GCA_964480235.1 uncultured Reyranella sp.
AATACGGCATGCTGCCGCGCTCGACCCATACCCGCACCGACCGTGAGGCCGCACGCGGCAAGCAGTCGGGCCGCACCCAGGAAATCCAGCGTTTGATCGGCCGCGCCCTGCGCGCCGTCGTCGACCTTCCGGCCATGGGCGAGCGCCAAATCAATATCGACTGCGACGTGCTGCAGGCTGATGGCGGCACGCGCACCGCCAGCATCACGGGCTCGTGGGTGGCGCTGCATTTTGCCTACGAGCGGCTGATCAAGGAAGGCAAGCTCGCCGCCAATCCGATCACCGGCCAAGTCGCGGCCGTGTCGTGTGGTCTTTGGGAGGGCGTGGCCGTGCTCGATCTCGACTATCCCGAAGACTCCAAGGCGCAAGCCGACGCCAACTTCGTGCTGACCGGCGACGGCGGCATCGTCGAGGTCCAGGGCACGGCAGAGGACCGGCCCTTCACGGAGCCGCAATTCATGGAGCTGCTGGGGCTCGCCAAGAAAGGCGTAACCGAACTCACGCGATTGCAGCGACTTGCGATCGGTCGATGAGGGCGATCGGCAGACGACGGTGATTGGCCAATGATGGGTGGAACGTACTGATGCCTCGACGCTTCGATGGCAAGAAGCTGGTCGTTGCGACCCACAATCGCGGCAAGGCAGGCGAGATCCGGAGCATGCTGGGACCGCTCGGTATCGAAATCGTCTCGGCGGGCGAGCTTGGCCTGCCGGCACCGGAAGAAACCGGCACCACCTTCGAGCAGAACGCGACCCTGAAGGCGTTGGCTGCCTGCCGCGCCAGCGGCCTGCCGGCGCTGGCCGACGATTCCGGCATCAGTGTCGCAGCCCTCGGCGATCAGCCGGGCGTCTATAGTGCCGATTGGGAAGGGCCCGAGCGCAGCGCCATGGTGGCGATGCGGCGTATCCAGGACGAATTCGCCCGCCGCGCCGTGCCCGATACCGAGGCGGCGCGGGCCGCCACGTTCCACTGCGTCCTGGCGCTCGCGTGGCCCGACGATCATGTCGAGCTGGTGCACGGCGTTTGTGAGGGCAGCATCGTCTGGCCGCCCCGCGGCTCCCACGGGCACGGCTACGACCCCTGCTTTCAGCCCATTGGCGAGCGACGCACCACAGCCGAGATGAGCGAGGTCGAGAAGAACGCGATCAGCCACCGCGGCCGTGCCTTTCGACTGCTGGTCGAGGCCTGTTTCAAGTGACGGCGACCGCCTCTCCGCTGGGCGTCTATGTCCATTGGCCCTTCTGCAAATCGAAGTGCCCATATTGCGACTTCAATTCCCATGTGCGCGACGGCATCGACCAAAAGCGTTGGCGCCAGGCACTTCTGGACGAACTCGACTATGCCGCCCTCGAAGCGCCCAGTGGACATGGCGGCCGGCGGGTCGAGACGATGTTCTTCGGCGGCGGCACGCCCTCACTGATGGAGCCGGAGACGGTGGCGGCGCTGATCGCGCGCGCCCGCGACCTGTGGGACGTCGCCCCGGACCTGGAGATCACCCTCGAGGCCAATCCGACCTCTGTCGAGGCGAGCCGCTTCGCGGCGCTGGCGCAGGCGGGCGTCAACCGGGTGTCGCTCGGCGTGCAGGCGCTCGACGGCACGGCACTGAAATTCCTCGGCCGCGAGCACTCGGCCGATGAGGCGTTTAGCGCGCTCCGGACGGCGCAGCGCCATTTCGGCCGCACCTCGTTCGACCTGATCTACGCCCGGCCGGGACAATCCGTCGAGGCGTGGGACAGCGAGCTGAAGAGCGCCCTCAAGCTCGCGGGCGAGCACCTGTCGGTCTATCAACTCACGATCGAGCGCGGCACGCGCTTCTTCACTGAACACGCGCGCGGCGCCTTCAAGCTGCCAGATGAGGAGACCGCGGCTCGCCTGTTCGAGCTGACGCAGAAGCGTTTGGCTGCGGCGGGGCTGCCGGCCTACGAGATTTCCAACCATGCCCGGCCGGGCGCCGAATGCCGCCATAATTTGATCTACTGGCGGTATCAGGATTACGTCGGCATCGGACCGGGAGCGCATGGCCGCTTCGCCGAGGGCGGCGCCAAGGTCGCGCGGCGGCGCAAGAGCGGTCCCGAGGCCTGGCTGGAAGCAGTGGAACAGGATGGCCATGGGACGGCGGAGACCACCGTCGTAGCTGGCCGGGACAAGGTCGAGGAAGCGTTGATGATGGGCCTGCGGCTCAGTCAGGGGATCGATCGCAGGGGTTTCGCCGAGACGGCGGGCGCCGATCCGGTGACCGCGCTCGGCGAAGCCAGGTTCGCACCGCTGGTGAAGGCGGGCTTTCTCGAGGTCAGCAAGACCCACCTGCGTGCCACTCCGGCCGGCCGGCAGCGGCTGAATGCCGTGCTCGAGCGGCTGATCGCATGAAGCGGCTGTTTCGATTGCTGGCGGGCGCGCTGATGGTGGGCACGCTCGCTCTCGCCGGCTCGGCCCGCCTCGCGGTCGCCCAGCAGCAGCCGCAGAAGCCGCCGGCCCGGCCGGCACCAGTGCCGGCAAAACCCGCCCCCAAATCGCCGTTCCCGCCACCTGCATTCAAGATCACGATCGCGACCGAAGCGGCCTATCCGCCGTTCAACTATCTCGACCGCAAGGGCATCCCTGCCGGCTTCGAGATGGAACTCGCCCAGGAAGCCTGCCAGCGCATGCGCGCCGAATGCGAGTTCACATCCTACAAATGGGACGATCTGATCCCCGGCCTGCTCGACAAGAAGTTCGACATCGTGATGTCGTCTCTGGAAGTGAACAGCGAGCGCCGGCGGCGCCTCGGCCTGTCGCGCCGGTACTACCTCTCACCTGGTGCCTTCATCGCGGCCAAGGGCGCACCCTTCGACGGCCCGCCTGCGCTGTTGCGCGGTAAGAAGATCGGCGTCCAGAAAGACAGCTCACACGCCGACTGGGCCGACAAGAGTTTCCGCCGCTCCGCCCAGATCAAGCGCTACGGCACGCTGCAGGAAGCGCTGGCCGCCCTGGTCGCCGACGAAGTCGACGCGGTGTTCGGTGACAAGGTGCAGCTCTGGTTGTGGAGCCAGAAGCCGGAAGGCAAATGCTGCGAGGTCGTCGGCCAGGACGTGAAGGATACGCAGACCCTGGGCATCGGCGTATCGGCCGGGCTGCGGCGCGAGGACATCAAGCTGCGCGAGGCACTGAACAAGGCCTTCGGCGAGATGATGACCGACGGCACCTACAAGAAGATCAACGACAAGTACTTTCCGTTTCCGGTCAATTGACCCTGGCGGTCAGCCTTTCACCACCGGAGCCACGGCGCGCGCCATGGCAAGCACGCGCTTGTCGGCCATCGCCTCGCCCATCAGCATGAAGCCGACCGGCAGTTCGCCGGCGGCGTGGCAGGGCAGGCTGATGCCGCAGCGGTCGAGGAAATTGCCGACCGTCGTGTTGCGCAGCAGCAGCATGTTCTTCCTGGTGAAGCCGTCCGGCGTGCCCACTTCCTCGATGGTCGGCGCCGGGATGGCGCAGGTCGGCATGACGATGGCGTCGTAGTTCTGCGTCACTGCCGACACCCGCTTCTGCAGGCTGGCGCGTGCCGCCAGGAGATCGATGTAGTCGGCGGCACTCATCTCCTTGCCGCGCATGATGCGGGGATGGACCAGCGGGTCGTAGACGTTGCCGCGACGGGCGATCAGCTTCTGATGCCAGGCGAAGGCCTCGGACGC
>CAYZQZ010000450.1:0-3649 GCA_964480235.1 uncultured Reyranella sp.
CGCGCCAGGCTGGTCGAGCTGGGCTTCGTGCCGGTCGGCGGCAAGGGCGCCGACTACGGCGAGGTTATCCGCTCGGAAGTCGCGAAATGGCGGAAGGTCATCAGCGATTCGAAGATACCGCCGCCGGGCTGACGCGATCGCTACGACTTCGGACTTCCACCTAGGAAGCAATAGATGAGGCCGCTACGACTGGCGCAGATGTGGCTGCGGCCGTCGGGCGCCAGGTCCTTCAGCACCACCCTCGGCGGCACGCTGACCCAGCGACCGTCGATCAGCGCGCGCCAGATGCCGTCGTCGCCGATATAGGCGCGGGTCGGCCGGCAGTCGCCTTCGATTCCGTTGGTGGTGCCGTTGCAGCAGGAGTAGCCGGTGCCCGGCTGTTTCAGCCGCTGATACCAGTCGTGGTTCTGGGCATGGCCCTGTCCATGATTGCCGTCCTGCGAGAGAGCCCCGACGCTCGAAGCGACACCGATCAGGGCAAGCAGCAGGACACCGAAACGCTTACGGAGTGGCATGAGGAGTGCCACCTTTTCGCCAAGCCAGTCGAGCCAGCGACGTATTCGGAGCGACGCGCCATGCGCTCGGCTGATTACGTTACGCGCATCGTACACGATTTCATCTGTGGATGGCGCACTGTAGCGGCGATGCTGCGACGTTCGTCAGCGCACGGACGGTTGAGCGGCACGCAGTCCTTCGATGAGACGAAAGAATTGCGGATCGTCGGCGGCGATCAGGCCGTGGCGGATGAAGAAGTCGATCAACACAAGATTGCAGTTGTATTTGAACTCGGTGGTGTCGCGCACCGTCTCGAAAACACGGCTGGCCGGCCACAGCTCGAAGGCATGGACCTCGCCGTCGTGCGCGTGCGGTGTGAAATGCTCGGGCAGTTCGAGATCGAAGCAGGTCATAATGTCGGGCTTGAGCTGCCGGCCCGACTGGTTCCAGTAGGACACGTAGCCGACCGCCTTGGCCTGACGTGCCAGCTCGGGCGGAATGCCTGCTTCCTCGCCGCACTCCTTGATCAGGTTCTCGAGCAACCCCAGCCCCGCGGGCTGGCCGCCGGCGACGGTATTGTCGAGCTGGCCGGGGAAGGTGGGCTTCTCGTACGAGCGCCGCGGCACCCAGATGTGCAGGCCGTCGGCCTTTCGGACATAGCCCGTCATGTGCGGTCCGTAGGCGCGCACGCCGAACCACGGCACGGCGGCGCGCTCCATGCGCATCAGCGGCGGATCGCTGAACTGCCACGACACGGAATATTCCTCCTCGCGCCACAGTTTGCCGAACAGGCCGCGCTCGCGCAGCTCGAGCAGGAAGGCACGCATCGCCGCGGTGCGCTTGTCCGGCGTGTCGAGTGCCGGATTCAGGTACCAGCCGCCGTCGCGATGGCCGAACAGGTCGGGACGCACGGCGATCGTCGGCAGGAAATCGCGGTGCAGGAAACCGGCGCGCGTGGTGCCGATGAACCACGGCTCGAACTGGGAAAGGTCGGCGTTGTTGCAGCGTTCGATATGGTCGAGGAAGGACATCGCCGGGGGAGATAGCATAGAGTGCGGCCGATGACCGAAGACGAACTGCAGCGCTTCCTCGAGGAGACCCTGCCCAAGGCCGACCTGCACGGGGTGTTCGTCGAGGAGGCGCAGGATCAGGACGTGCGCCTACGCTTTCCGTTCGCGCCGCGCTTCGTGGGGCCGGGCAACATCTTCTCCGGGCCGGCGCTGCTTTCGTTCGCCGATACCGCGCTGTTCGCGGCGGTTCAGGCCCGGGTCGGACGGGCCCAGCTCGGCCTGACGTCGAACCTCAACGTCACTTTCCTGAGGCCGGCCCAGGCGGCCGACACGATCTCGGTCTCACGGGTGATCCGCAGGGGCCGGTCGACCGCGCACGCCGAGGCCTGGCTGTTCAGCCACGCCGTCGTCGAGCCGGTGCTGCATGCCACGGCGACGTTGGCCTTGAGGAGCGCATGACCTCATCCTGAGGAGCGCCGCGAAGCGGTGCGTCTCGAAGGATGAGCACCAGGCACCTTGCCTGATCCACACCCTTCGAGACGCTCGCAGCGCTCGCTCCTCAGGGTGAGGTTTATCTAAGCGGCCTGCTTAAAAGCGCCGTCCACGACGGCGGTGATGTCGCGCATGATCTGCGTGAGATCGAAATCCTTGGGCGTGTAGACGCGTGCCACGCCCGATTTGGTCAGCAGCTCGGCATCGGCCGGCGGGATGATACCGCCCACGACGACGGGGATGTCGCCGAGGCCCGCCTTGCGCATGCCCTCTATGACGTCGCGCACCAGCGAGACGTGGCCGCCCGACAGGATCGACAGGCCGACGACGTGCACGCTCTCTTCCAGGGCGGCGTTGACGATGCGCTCGGGCGTGAGGCGAATGCCCTCGTAGACCACTTCCATGCCGCAATCGCGGGCGCGCACGGCGATCTGCTCGGCGCCGTTGGAATGGCCGTCGAGACCGGGCTTTCCGACCAGGATTTTTACACGCCGGCCGAGGCGGCGGGAGACGGTCTCGACATCGCGGCGCGCGGCCTCGAGACGGCCGTCGCTGACGCCGGCGGCGCGGGCGACACCGGTCGGTGCGCGATATTCGCCGAACACCGAGCGCAGGGTCTCGGTCCATTCGCCGGTGGTGACGCCGGCATGGGCGCAGGCGATCGAGGCCGGCATGACGTTGCGGTCTTCCTTGGCTGCGGCGGCGAGCTCGCCCAGCGCCTTCTTCACGGCGGCGGCGTCGCGCGCGGCGCGCCACGTCTTCAGCCGCTCAACCTGTTCGCGTTCGACCGAGGCATCGACGGTCAGGATCGCGCCTTCGCCGGTCGACAGCGGCGAGGCCTCGGCTTCGGTGAAGGCGTTGACGCCGACCACGGTCTGCTCGCCCGATTCGATGGCGCTGAGGCGCTTGAGGTTCGACTCGACCAGGCGCTGCTTCATGTAGGCCGAGTCGATCGCGGCCACCGCGCCGCCCATGTCGGCGATGCGCTGCATCTCGGCCAGTGTCTCGGCCTTCAGCGCCTCGACCTTGTTGGCGATTTCGGCGCTGCCGTCGAAGATGTCGCCGTATTCGAGGAGGTCGGTCTCGTAGGCCACGATCTGCTGCAGCCGGAGCGACCATTGCTGGTCCCAGGGGCGGGGCAGGCCGAGCGCCTCGTTCCACGCCGGGAGCTGCACCGAACGGGCGCGGGCATTCTTGCTCATCACGACCGCGAGCATCTCCAGCAGGATGCGATAGACGTTGTTCTCGGGCTGCTGTTCGGTGAGCCCGAGCGAATTCACCTGTACGCCGTAGCGGAACAGGCGCTGCTTGGCGTCCTCGACGCCGTAGCGGTTGCGCGTGATATCGTCCCACATCTCGGCGAACGCCCGCATCTTGCAGATCTCGGTGACGAAGCGGATGCCGGCGTTCACGAAGAACGAGATGCGGCCGACCACCTGCGGAAAATCCTCCGGCGGGACCTGGCCGCGCGCCTTGACCGCGTCGAGGACGGCAATCGCGTTGGCGAGCGAGAAGGCGAGCTCCTGCATCGGCGTCGCGCCGGCTTCCTGCAGGTGATAGCTGCAGACGTTCATCGGGTTCCACTTGGGAACCTCGCGATAGGTGAAGCCGATCGTATCGGCAGTCAGGCGCAGCGACGGCTCGGGCGGGAA